>CABRZL010000065.1 GCA_902475435.1 uncultured Eubacteriales bacterium
TGTCCTTGCGCTGTGTCATGACCTTCTGGTGATGCTTTCAGCCTATGTGATTTTTCGGATCCCGTTCAATATTAACTTCATCGCAGCGGCGCTTACAATCCTGGGATATTCCATCAATGCCACCATCGTAGTGTTTGACCGCGCTCGAGAGAATTCCAAGGCCAATCCCAAAGCTGATTTTGCCGATGTGATGGATAGAAGCATCTGGCAAACATTGACTCGTTCCATCAATACTACAGTTACAACACTTTTGACAATTACTGTGGTCATTATTATGGGTGTAACCTCCATTCGGAATTTTTGCTGGCCGCTGTTTATTGGCGTGGTAGCCGGCTGCTATTCTTCCGTATGCCTTTCCGGAAACATCTGGGTGCGGCTTAGAAGAATTGGGCGCTCCAGTCAAGTGGAAAAGAAAAAAGGATAGATCGTAAAGCCAAAGGGCTGTCTTGCAAAAGACAGCCCTTTTTTTGTTTGCCTATCGGCTCATAATCCGTTCTGTGCGTTCATAGGTTGTATGGCAGGAGGCGAGCGGAAGATGGAACGAAAGACACTGACAGCAGAGCTCCAGACGGCGATGGAACAGCTTCCACAGAAGCGAAAAAATGCAATTTTAGAATTACGGTTGCGAAAAGAAAGTTTTGCCAAAGCTGTTTTACCTTGGGGTGAGGAACTTTTAACGTTATACGGACGACCTATTCCGGTAACGGACAAGATGTTAAAAGAACTTTTGGATCGAGCGACGGGATTTTCCCCCTATGCCCTTCGGATGGAAGAAACAGGCTTATACCTTCCGTTAGAGGATGGATGCCGTATGGGATTGTGCGGGGAAGCAGTTGTTCAGGAGGGACAGTTTTGCGGCCTTCGAAATCTGAGTTCCGTGGTGATCCGTTTTGCCCGTCAATGCCATGGTATTGCGGAAAAAACAGCGGCTACGCTAACAGAGGGCGGATACGTACAGTCCGCATTGATCATTTCTCCGCCAGGCCGTGGAAAAACGACCTTTCTTCGGGATCTAATCCGTGCGGTGAGCGAAAGGGGATACCGGGTTAGCGTGGCAGATGAGCGGCGAGAGCTGGCAGCGGTGCATAATGGCGTCCCGCAAATGGATCTTGGGCCGTCTACCGATGTGCTTACGGGTTGTCCAAAGGCCCAGGCTATGGAAATGCTAATCCGGGTTATGAATCCACAGGTGCTGGCGGTGGACGAGCTTGCGGGTCAAAAGGAAATTCAGATGGCCCAAGAAGCGGCCAATTGCGGTATTGCGCTGTTCGCAACTGCCCATGGCGACAGCCCAGAGACGTTATTGAGAAGATCGGGATATCGGGACCTTGTGATGTCAGGGGCAATCGCTTGGTGCATTGTGTTGAAAGATTTTAATTCAGTACGGATGGAAAGGCTGGGAGATTATGCTGAGAATCATAGGAGCTTGTTTTGTAGCGACAGCGTCGTTGATGGGAGGCTGGGCGGCGCGGCAGGGAATGCAGCAGCAAGTAAAAGTCCGCCGACAACTCCGTCTGGCGCTAGAGCTTATGCAGGGGGAAATGGAACTCCATATGCCTCCGGTAGCCGAGCTGTTTGAAACGGTAGGGCGGCAGATGAGCGGCATAGTCGGAGCTTTTTTTGAGGGGACCGCTGTAGAGATGACGGCAGTCACGGGCCGTCCGCCACAGACAGCAATGCGGATTCAAATGGAGAAAGAACCAATCGGATTTGGGCAGGAAGAAACAGCACTGTTATTGGAGCTTGGAGGATGCCTGGGGCGATACGATTTGTCCGGACAGGCCCGGGCCTTGGGGCTCTATAAACAGCGGCTGGATCATATGATTGCGAGTGCAGAAGAGGTGCTTCATCGACGGGCCAAAGCCTCGGTAACGGCTTCGGTATGCGCGGGACTTGCACTTATCGTTATTCTACTGTAAGGAGAAGGCATGGATATTGATCTCATCTTTAAAATTGCAGCGGTGGGCATTATTGTGTCTATTTTAAATCAGGTTTTGGTGCGTTCTGGACGAGAAGAACAGGCTACTATGACCACCTTGGCAGGTCTGGTTGTGGTATTGATGATTATTGTGCAAAAGATTGCCGACCTTTTCGAATTAGTCAAAACGCTTTTTAATTTCTAATGGATACGGTAATAAAATGCGCCGGTCTGGCAGTGGCGGGGGCAATTCTGACTTTGGTGGTTCGGAAGCAAAGCAGTGAGTTTGCGGCATTGGTCAGTCTGGCGGTGGTGCTGATGATCAGCGTATTGGCTTTGCAATTATTGAAACCGGTGTTGGCTTTCGCACAGTCTTTGCAAGATAGTGCACAGTTGGGAGAGGGGGTTATGGCGCCGGTCATAAAAACGCTGGCGATTGGTTTTTTAACAGAAACTGGGAAAAATATTTGCGAAGATGCGGGAGAGAAAACAATTGGTGGTGTGCTGCAGTTTGCCGGAGGAATTGCGGCGTTTTATGTGATGCTTCCATTGCTGCAAAGTGTATTGGATCTATTAAACCAGATACTTTAGGGGTGTACTATGCGAAAAGGAATCATTGTGCTAATTTTTCTGTTGCTTTTTATGGGGCGTACCTGGGCGACAGATACCGGCGATCTGTTTGGAGCAAATGAGGTTCAGCAGGCTCTGCCTGAGGAGGCAAATGATCTGTTAGATGGGCGGGATATTACGGATACAGAAGACATTTCCGGTAGTCTACAGAATATCTTGACCGGTGCGTTGGAAAAAAGTAATAGCACACTAAAAAACGGATTGGCCCTATGCGGGCAAATTTTTGCAATTATTCTGCTTTCTGCAGTCCTGAGGGGTGGTGGCGGAAAGGCATCGGAACAAGCCGTGGTGCTCGCATCAATTTTGGCCATTGGTGTGATATGTGTTGGGCGAGTTTCCGGCTTTTTTTCCATCGCCGCACAAACCATTGATTCCATGACGGCTTTTTCTTCGTTCCTTTTTGCCAGTTTAGCCTCTGCCACAGCGGCCACCGGGGCAGTTGGAACGTCTTCTGCACTTTATGGTGTAACGGTTCTTATCTGCGGTGTTATGGCAAAGGTAGTTGAGACGTTATTTTTGCCTGGTATTTCGTGCTATATGGCACTGATGATTGCGAACAGTGCAGTGGGGGATGACAGCCTGAAGCTGGCCGGTGATACACTAAAGCAATTGCTGAGTAATGGGCTTAAGCTGGCAGTACTGGCTTTCACAGCCTATCTGTCTCTGACAGGAGTAATCAGCGGCAGCGCCGACAGTGCCGCAATAAAAGCGGCCAAGCTGACAATTTCCACTACAGTACCCGTGGTGGGAAGCATCATAGCGGACGCCTCGGAAACGCTGCTGGTCAGTGCCAGTTTGCTTCGCAGTGGGTTGGGTATTTTTGGAATGCTGGGGGTGCTGGCGGTGAGCATAGCGCCTTTTCTGCAAACCGGCTGCCAATATCTTATGTTGAAGGGAACGGCTGCTGCTGCGAGCATTGCAGGGGAAAAGGAACTTTCAGGGCTCATAGGTGCCATGGCAGGAGCGCTGGGATTGTTGACGGCAATGACAGGGGCATGCACGCTAATTCTGATGATTGGGTGTGTGTGTTTTATGAAGGCGAGCATATGATGGACTTTAAAAATTACTTAATTCGTCTGACGGCTGCTGCAATTATAGCGGCGTTGATCCGACGCATAGCGCCTGCAGGGGGAGCGGGAAGAGCGGCTCGATTAGGGGCAGGACTATTGGTGCTCTTGACAGCGTTTGGACCGCTGGCTCAAGTTGACACAGTTTCAGCGGCGGAAAACTTGGCGAAGAATGCGTTTTCAGATCCGCTGACAACAGAAGATTTTTCCGCGGAGACAAATAACCTGCTCTCTGACCTCATATCTCAGGAGGCGGAAACATATATATTGGACAAGGCCCAAGACATCGGCCTCAGTCTGACGGTGGAGGTGGAGACGAGGGTGGTGGATACTTACCCGGTTCCCTGGAGCGTAACCATCCGCGGCAGCCCGACACAGCAGCAACAGGCAGAGTTGTCACAGATTATTGACCAGGACCTTGGAATTCCGGAGGAGAGACAGGAGTGGTGGAGTATGTGAAAAACAGCGCATGGAAAATTCCGTTTGAAAAACTGAAGAAATATCGGTATCCGGCGTTGATATTGGCGTTGGGACTGCTGCTCCTGTTGTTACCTACCGGGGAGAAATCAAATGCGTCCAAACAAGATTTACAACCGGATCCACAGGATACTGATACATTTGACCTCAGTACATTTACGCGTGAGGCAGAAGCTTTGCTCTCAAAGATTCAGGGGGCGGGAGAGGTGAAGTTGCTTTTGACACTGGATACGGATGGCCAGTGGGACTACCTTGCAGACAATACACAATCACAAGGTGAAGGTAGTAGCCAGACGCAAAGCCAGGCAGTTCTAGTGACCAGGGATGGAGATCAATATCCCGTGCCTGTTACCAGGAGCTATCCCAGGTTTCGGGGCGCGGTGGTGCTTTGCCAGGGAGCGGACAGCCCCAGTTTGACCCTGAGCCTCAAAGAGGCGTTATCCAGTCTGACAGGACTGGGTATGGATAAAATCACAGTGCTGAAATCAGATTAAAGGAGGACATTATGACAACGACAAAACTTTGGAAACGTAACGCGGTGGTGGCGGTGGTACTGCTGTTTATCTGCGTGGGAATCTACCTGAATTGGTCCTATAATCAGGACCTGGAGGCTCAGGAGACTTCCGGAACGGTAGAATTGGCGGATACACTTGATACAGCTCTGCTGGAGGCGGCGCAGGAGACGGATACGGCCGATGCATCTGGTGATGTAACCAGCGTGGATGCACTGACGGACGATGTTGTGGTGGTATCGGACGATGAGGACTACGATGCCCTGCTGACACAGGCAAATACAGATACTTCTATGAGCGATTACTTTGCATCGATTCGCCTGGCCCGCCAGGAAGCCCGGGACAGCGCGGTGGAGATGTTGCAGGAGACCATTGCGTATGAAACCGGCGCAGATGACGAAGCGGTTTCCACAGCGTCTACACAGCTGGAAAATATGGTGACGATGGCGCTGAAAGAGGCGGAAATTGAGGGGTTGGTCATTGCAAAGGGGTATGAGGATTGTGTAACCTATATGAGTGATGGTGCGATTTCTGTAGCGGTGGCGGCTCCGGCGGAGGGACTTGATACGGAGGCAGTCGCCCAGATCTGCGATATTGTCACGACCCAGAGCGACTATACACCTTCTCAGTTGAAAATTATTGAAGTCAAGTGATTGTAATTTCCTAAAAATATGGTACAATGATATGGAAATGATGGGTGGGAGACCATCCAGGACTGGAGGCAATAGCTATGAGCGATGCAAAAGAATATCTGGTGCAACCGGTTGATAAAGGCACCGTCAATATTTCAGAAGAGGTTGTCGCGGCCATTGCGGCCCTTGCCATCAGTGAAGTTGAGGGCGTTTATGGCCTATCTTCCAGCTTTACCGCTGATCTGAAGGAACTGGTGGGCAAGAAAAATATGAGCAAAGGAGTCAAGCTCACAATTGAGAATGAGATTGTCACAGTGGAGTGCTTTGTGGTGGTGACCTATGGGTTTGAAATTCCGGCTGTGGCTGCTGCGATTCAAGACGGTGTGATCAATGCTGTGGAGTCTATGACGGGACTCAAAGTTGCTGCGGTTAACGTGGATGTGTGTGGTATTTCTGCACCTAAAAATTAAGATGGAGGCAGCCTGAATTGGGCTGCCTCGAATGATGCCCCGCTGCCTTTGGGCAGCGGGGTCGTTTTTTGATGGAAGCGATTCGACACCTTGACACAGAGCAAGCATATGTCGGTGCTGTGCAAAAGTATGAATGTTTTATCAGATTGGGACAATTCTGAAGCAATTCCGTGATATACTAGAATTTGCCGAAGGGAGGATGGATATGACGCATATTTTAATTGTAGAGGACGACCGTATCTTGAACCAGACGCTGACTTATAATCTGGTGTCTGAAGGATATCAGGTGGATTCGGCCTACACCTGCCGTGAAGCAGAGAAAAAGCTGGAATCAGGGGCGTATAGCCTGTTACTGCTGGACGTCAATTTACCGGATGGGAGCGGATTTTCGTTATGTGAAAATATTCGGAAGCTTTTTCCGAAACTTTATGTAATTTTCCTGACAGCAAATGATCGAGAGAGTGATATGATCCGCGGCTATGAGGCTGGCGGTATGGATTATGTGACAAAGCCGTTTTCTGTGGCAGTACTCTGCCGCAAAATTGCAGCGGTGGTTAAGAATATGGGACGTCATGAGGAACGCCGGGATATTTATCAGGATGAATGTTTGTCCATTGATTTTTCGGGACAAACTGCAACATTGGATGGCAAACCGCTGGAGTTAACACCCAAGGAATACCGGACGCTTCATCTGTTTGTGCGTAACGCTGGAATTTTGCTTACAAAAGCAAAAATGTTGGAACAGCTTTGGGATGTGGACGGGGATTATGTGGACGAGCATACCCTTACTACGATCATCAGCCGTATTCGAAAGAAGATAGAGCATGGGGAGCGAAAGTATATTCGTACCATTTACGGTATGGGGTATCAGTGGATTGGGGGAGGACAGAAATGACGGAGATCAAGGGGATCCGTATATGCTTTGCTGCGGTATTGTTTGGGCAGTTGGTGATAGGCGGTGGAATTTCACTGGTTGCATATGAATATAGCGGACAGAGTATGATACTTATGGCTGGCGCTGTGACGACAGGATTTGTCGTGCTCTTGACTGGCCTCCTGGTTGTGATTCTCCAGAAAAGGCTGACGAAGCTGACGCAGAATCTATGTGACACTCTGGATCGCATGATGAGCGGAGATGTTTTGCTGTCGCAAATTGCAGAGGAGGAAACTGTGGATTCGCGGATAGATCACCGCCTCCGGCGGCTTTATGAGGCCATGCAGCAGGGAAAATGCCAAGCAGAAAAAGACAGGGCGGAGCTTCAGTCCCTGTTATCGGACATTTCTCATCAGGTCAAAACGCCGATTGCAAATCTGAAAATGCTCAACGATACCATGCAGAACCGTTTGATGGAAGATGAGAAGCGACAGGAATTTTTAAAGGTATCAGGACAGCAGCTGGAGAAATTGGATTTTTTAATCGAAGCTATGGTAAAGTCATCCCGGCTTGAAACAGGCGTCATTATGCTGGAGAAGCGGGAAGCATCCATAAAAGAGACGTTGGCGGTAGCCCTGGGAGGCCATCTGGAGACCATGGAGAGGAAGCGTATTCGCCTGTATGTCAACTGTCCGGAGAAACTGCTGGTGTGCCACGATGTGAAATGGACAGCAGAAGCCGTTTCGAATCTTCTGGATAATGCAGTGAAATATACCCCAGAGGGGGGAGAGATACAAGTTCAGGTGATTCCCTGGGAGATGTATGTGCGGATAGATGTCTGTGACACAGGCCGTGGAATTCCGGAGTCACACCAGGCAGCTATCTTTCAGCGATTCTACCGGGAACCGGAAGTTCATGACGTGGAGGGCATAGGAGTTGGATTATACTTGACCAGAGAAATTGTTATGCGGCAGGGAGGATATGTAACGGTATCTTCTGAACCCGGATGCGGCGCTGTATTTTCTGTGTTTTTGCCCCGGCGATGAATTGTCCTAAATTTGCAGCAATGTTGTGAAAAAACGGCGCTGGTTTGGGATAATTCTGAGAGATTTGCCTGGTAATATAGCATCATTCCAAGAGAAAGGCGGTCAGAATGTATGCCTATTGTGCAAGTGACAGATCTGAAAAAATATTATGGGGTAGAGCCAAATTTGACGCGTGCCCTCAATGGCGTTACGCTCAGCGTGGAGGAAGGAGAGTTTGTGGCAGTTGTGGGAACTTCGGGTTCCGGTAAATCTACATTACTCCACATGATGGGCGGTTTGGATGTTCCGACGTCTGGAAGTATCCAAGTGCGGGGACAAGCGTTGGGGCAGATGAATGATGAACAGCTGACGATTTTCCGGCGGAGAAATATCGGTTTTGTATTTCAAAATTATAATCTGGTGCCGGTGCTAAATGTCTATGAGAATATTGTATTGCCAGTGGAGTTGGATGGCGAAACTGCGGACAGGGCATTTCTTCAGGAGATAACGGAGTTATTGGGACTTCAGGAAAAACTGCAAAATATGCCATCTCAGCTCTCCGGAGGGCAGCAGCAGCGCGTAGCCATTGCGCGCGCATTGATAACAAAACCTGCGATTGTCTTGGCGGATGAGCCCACTGGAAATTTGGACAGCAAAACCAGCGCCGATGTATTAGGGCTTTTGCGTCGAACTGGGAGCCAGTTTCATCAGACGATTGTTATGATTACCCACAACAATGAAATTGCCCAGCTGGCTGACCGTATTGTGCGGATCGAAGACGGCAGAATTGTGGGCTGAGTAGGGGGTGGAGATTATGACGATGCCCTTTGAAAATAACACAAGCCGCATGGTTCGGCACATTACCCGTCGAAATCTTCAGGCGGCAAAAATGAAGACGCTGCTGACACTCTTGGCCATTGCGCTCTCTGTAGGCCTTTTGACGGGCTTGATTCTATCGGAATTGGGCGTACGAACAGCAGAAAAACGGAGTTTTGAAACCAGGCAGCATGTGATCTACCATAACCTCACAGAACAGCAAGCAGAAGCACTGTCTGCAGACGATCGTGTGGCGGATCGTATGATTTATAAGCAGGGCGCATACACCATGGAGGTGGACGACTACCTGTTGGCATTGAGCTATTCTCAATTGGATACGAAAGAGATTGAGACAGTTGAGATTGTGGAAGGGGCTTATCCGCAGGGACTGTATGAGGTTGCAGTAGATCGTGCATATTTGAGAAAATTGGGCCTTCCTGTAGAATTGGGCCAGGAGATCCCCATTACTTGGCTTGACGGTACACAGGAGACGTTTACGGTCACGGGACTGACCGAGACGGAGGGAGCGGACACCAGTGGAGTTTACGCGTTATACGTGTCTCTGGAATATGCACGGAACGGAAGTCAGCTGAAAGATCAGGCCTGGAATGTGGCGATCCGGCTTCAAAATGCAGATGATATGGACACGGAAACTTTTCGAGAAGAAATCCGTACTTTGGGGGCGGATTATGGTGTGGAACGGCAATATGTGAATGAACTGGGTGCTTTTGTAGACAACAAAACTCTGTCACAGCAGGAACTGATTCTCTTTATTTCCGTTGGAATTGCAATTTTATTTATCAGTGTGTTGGTAATCTATAATATTTTCTATATTTCTGTGGTGAGCAGAGTACAGCAGTTTGGACAGATGAGAACCTTGGGCGCTACAAAAAAGCAAATTCGCCGTATGGTCCGTCGGGAGGGGAAGATCCTCTGTTGCCTTGGCGCTCCGGTTGGTATTATTCTTGGCGGATTAGTAGCATTTTTTATTCAGCCTAAGGGTTGGAGCTGGATCAATGCGGCTGTGGTTGCAGTGATTGTGTGGCTGGCAGACTATATTACAGTATTGCTGTCTGTGCGGACTCCGGCGAAGATGGCCTCGGCTGTTTCGCCGATCGAAGCGCTGCGGACGGTGGGCAACAATATTCAGATTGGGTCCCAGAAAGCGCGACGTAGCCATAGATTGACGCCGTTCCGACTGGCTATTATGGGATTTGGCCGCAGCAAAAAGGCTACCATCATCACAATTATGTCTTTGGGGATCAGTGGGATTCTGTTTATGGTGGGATTTACTGTAATAAATTCCGCCACAGCAGAAAGCTATTCTCGGCAGGGAGCCATGTACTTTGGTGAAGCATATATAGATTTTTCCTCCAATGCGTGGGAGCAGAACCCCAATGGCCTTACGGGTCTACAGATGGAAAACCCCATGAATGAAGCGCTGCAGGAAAGATTGTTGGCCATAGACGGTGTAGAAAGTATTGACGTCATTTCGAATATTTATATGACCTTCACCTACCGCGATATAAACAGTTCAGAATCTGTTCGGCTGATGGATCGAGAAGATTGGGATCGTATGATGAAATATGCGCAAGGAGATCCAGTTTCCTATGATGATGCGGTGAAGAATCGTATAGTCATTACCGTTGACGACGGTGTGGCAGAGGAGATCTATGGATGGAAGTTTGAAGCGGGAGACACCATAGAGATGCGCTGGTTTGACGGCAACAAAGATGTGACGGAAACATTCAAAATTAGTACATTGGATAAGGCAATTGACCGGGATGAATCGGCCTATGATTTGATAGCAGAAACCAACTTTTTCGTAATTCCAGAGGATTTGGCCAGATCCATGATGCCTGAGAATTTTGATTTTACCAGCGCCTTGATTGTCAAAACAGATTATGAACATCTGGGATTTGAACCGGCCAGGGCGGTAGCGAATCTGGTTGCAGAGTATCCAGCTTTGTACTGTACAACGCTGGAGGAAAGCATTCAGCGGGATCAGAGTGTGTTTGACGTGCTGTATATGGTGGTGTTAGGCCTTTGCCTGTTTGTTGTCGGATTTAGTCTCATGAATCTGTTCAATACAATGTTTACCAGCATTTTGGCCAGAAAAAAAGAATTTACAATGCTTCGGTCCATCGGTATGAGTGCGCGTCAGCTGAATGCCTCTATTCAATATGAAGGACTGTTGTACAGTGCATATAATATCCTGATTGCAGGCGTTGTAGGGGTACCTGTGGGATGGCTGCTGGTGAGGCTCCTGAAGAATACTGGTGCATTTTATTTCCAGTGGAGCTTTCCGGGGTGGTATCTGCTGGCGTATGCAGTTTTGACTGCGCTGATTCCTTTGATTATTTCCAGACTTGCAGTCCGGAGTATTCGGGGGGATACACTGGCAGAGCAGCTTCGAGATATTGCATAAAATGATCCGCCGGAGAAGATGCTTTCTCCGGCGGATTTGCATCTATTTGAAATGGACTCTTTTTGGAAATCATTTTGTTTCCTATTTGCATTTTAACAAATCATACGTTATATATCTGTCCAAAATTTACAAATATTTTCAAGATAATATTTTAAATAATGGATATTATTGACAAAAATATGTTAGCTATGCTACAATGTAACTACAAGTAAAAAACAGGAGAAAATGGAAAGGCAGAGAGGCCAATGCAGAACTTCCAGGTGGTTTTGAGGATACATATAACGGAAAAAGGATACTGACTGTAGGAATATTAACTGTTCAGAAAG
>CABRZL010000066.1 GCA_902475435.1 uncultured Eubacteriales bacterium
CATCAATCGGACGGCGCTCCTGTATCACCTTACGGGTGAAAAAATCATTGAAAGATCCATACGTACGATCTGGGTAGTCCTCCAGATTCAACTGGTTTTTTCGAACAAACGAATTTACAAGGTATCTGGAAATCCGTCGGTTCAAACACCATCCCACGAACCGGCTAATCCAAGGACAAATCAATATTCCCAAGAGAATTCTCCCAAATGCACTGCCATAGAGCCAATCTATAATTCTCCCCTGGTTATCATATGTGGTGACTAACGTACCGTCCCGCTTCCGACTATTCATCGCAGCACCCAACAATTTTATCGATCAGGGGGCCTCCAATAGGTTCCCGACGCGCCACATGGGTTCGGGAAAACAGCAGGATTACAACCACCGCACAGCCTACAATTGCAATCAAACACGTAATCATCCAATTCTTGGGCTTTTTTATCCGAAAATCAACCACAAACAGCGTTGCCACCGCTATCAGCATCACCAGCAAGATGATTCGGAACACTTGGTCTGATACCACAAAACTAAGTAAAAACGTCAATGGAAGTATAACTGATATGGATGTGATCGGCAAACCGTGGTAAACCTTTTCTCCACACGCACAGCCGGTTTGCCGGTTGGTTTCCAAAACATTAAAGAAGCCTAGCCGGATTACACCACAAATACAGTAATATCCAATGGCCAGCATACTTAAAATTCCATTGAGCCCCATGAGATAGCAAATCATGACTGGGAATATTCCAAAACATACCACATCACACAGAGAGTCCAACTGAATGCCGTACAGTTTTTCTTCTTGGGTACGATCTTTCTTTGTTCGTGCAATTTTCCCGTCAAAGGTATCGCATAACCCTGAAATAGCCAGACACACAATTGCAATCCGAAAATGCCCATCCATGGCCTGCGCCATCCCGAAAACTGCTGAAATTAGACTGATAAATGTTAATACTACAGTATAATTATAGAATCCGATCATGTTCAACTTCCTCTCTCTCAGGTCTGCCAATCAGAAAGGCAGCCATCCCTGTAAATACGGCACTGAGAAGCAGTTGGCCGTAATAACTGATTCCGCGGCTTACCAGCAATACCGGAAGCGTCAGTTCCGATCCGCAAACCGCCGGAAAAATCCACATAAACATGGTCTCGCTGGCCCCCATGCCGCCGGGCAGCGGCAAGAGGTCGGTCCCCATTGAGATCATGGCTTGCAGCACAATCGCTGTTATAAGCCCCGTTCCGGTAATCCCAAACGAACGCATCACTACATAAGTCACCGCAAACAAAAGGCTTCTCTGCACCACGGTCAGTATGGTAATGCGAAAAATCATTCCCCAGTGATTTTTAAAACAATCTGCCACATCTCGATACTTCTGCATCCAGTCTTGAAGGCTCTCCATATGTTTTTCATGTTGTCCTTTGGGGAAAATTCTTTTCCAAACGCGAAGGCAAGCATGCAAAAACCGTTCCACCACGCGAGGACAGAATATCAGCATCAGGCAAAGCCCCACAAAGGCTATATTCAACCCAAATCCTACATAGCACCAGACCATTGCCGGCTCCAGAATTGACATAATATTTGCCGGCCGAAACAGGAATACGGCCATTCCATACAACACCAGGACCAGCTTATATGTAATCGTCACCAGAATTAATACCGGTACTGATACTGCTGCAGAAATACCATCCCTTCTCATAAAGTAGACTTGAGCCGGCTGTCCGCCGCCCGCTGAAGGCGTAATACAACTGAAGAAAAAGCCGATAAACGAATAGAGAAAGCAGTGATCCAGGCGATGCGGGGTCTTCAGCGTGGCCATGATATCATGCAGCACAAAGGATTCACCTAAAATAAACAGTACCATAAGAACAAATCCCGCAAGCCACCAATGCCAATCTGCACAGCGGATCAACCCGGTCAATGCATTCAGATCACTTCCTCGAAACAGGGCGTAAATTGTAACTCCCATAACCAGCAAGAGAAACAGAAGATTCAACCCCCATTTCCGTTTATTCTTCATACGCTTTGCCCCACTTTCCTGATCGGTCGACCGTATTGTATCAATTGTTTATTTTAAGTGCAATTAAGAACCCTTTAAGATTTTTAGAAATGCTGCTGAATTTTGTGTTTATGTACTAATTCAGTAATACAATAGTACAATAATACAATTTTGTCAACCCCATATAAGATAATTTTATCAAATTATTTTTTTCCAACCATCGATTTTCCTTACATCTGAAGCATAAAACGAACATTTATGTAAGGAAAGCACCCTCCCGTGGGAGAGTGCTTATGGTCAGCTTTTTCTCTTTCGCCTCCAAAGTCCGATCGCAATACAGCCCAGCGCCAGAATTCCAAATCCCAAATAAATTAACACCAAAACGTTTCCGGTTCCAATAGAATAGTCCTGCCACTCAGAAAAATTGAACTGAATCAAAAGAGAAAACGGTTGATCGCTGATCCATCCGCTTGCCATCAAGACACGGTCCACACCCCAGGGCGCCAGATATGCCCATAACCCCGTACCAAGGAATCCCACAGCGGCACGAAACCAGCCGTTTATAGGCAAATATCGGATGGCTCCCAGCCAAATCCAAGGAAGTACCAGACATATAAGCGATATGGGTAGTCCCGGCATAGGGAACCAATCTCCCCAGCCCTCCATCATCAGGCCAAGTATTAAGTATATTGATAGAATCCCAAAATACAATAACGCCTTATGTTGCTGAAACGGTTCTGGCCAAGGAATCTGCCGTATCACAAACGGCAAAAATACTACGGCCATCCCAAACACCGACCACACGGCCGCCGAGGCAAACCAGCTTCCACCTTCATAAATACAACTAACGCCCAGCAACAACACCAGCAGCGCAGTCTCCACCGCCACATAGACGAGTGTTCTCCGCCCCCGTAGCGGAAACTGCCGTAATATCATCGGACCAAATACCAGACCCACACCGAACAAAACGCTTGCAGCCGCTACAAAGAACCATTTCCCGCCGTCATAAATGCAGCCGGCCCCCAACAAAAGCAGCAGCAACGCAGTTTCAGCTCCAATATATACGGAACCCTTCCGGCTTGCAATCTGTTCTGGTAGTGGCAGCCGCCTCATAACATAGGGTAAAAACACCAATCCCATGCCGAACAGAGTTCCTGTAGCCGCCACAAAAAACCAGTTCCCTCCTGTATAAAGACAGCAGACCGCCAGCAATAAAAGCAGAAAGCCCGTAAAACTTCCCAGGCACGCAATACCGCGCTTTTTCTCCTCAACCAGCGCGGGAACCAACGTCAGGGATGCCCCCATTCCTTCGGCCATCAATACAATCCAGAACCAGCTCAGGGTATGCTGCGCCGCTAAATTTCCGATCAGGCAGCCAAGTGCAATTATCCCGTATAGGATCACCTGCACCAGACGATAGTTCCGGGTCAGCCGCAGATATTTCCGAGCGAGCTGCTCTGCTCTCCGTCCTTCCACATCCTCGGCTGAAGATAACAGCTCTTTCTCACTAATTTCTAAAATTTGGCAGATACTTTGCAGCAACGTAATGTCTGGATAAGCCAAGCCTCTTTCCCACTTGCTTACTGCGGAATCCGTCACAAACAACTTTTCGGCAAATTCTTTCTGGGTCATACCCAGTTCTTTTCGCCGTTTCAGAATATAAGCTCCAAAGGATTTTTTGTTTTCCATATGCCTACGCTCCTTTTCTCGGATGCATCTTGCAAGACTGTTTCCATCATAAGCATCCACGAAAAAAAGTCAAGAAAACATCGTATTTTTTCCACTCGACTATTTGGAAAGTCCTGCAATATCAACGTTTTCAGCGGTATTGTAATTTTATAAAAAAGCTGCGTCTTTTCAAATGAAACCGGATTCCCGTGGGGCAGAGATCGAAATATATCATCTATTTTTTTGATTTATTTACTCCCATATGCCTCCCTCTTTATATCTACTTACCATGTCATGATAATAAAAAAGTACAATCGGAAATATGCATTTGCGTATTTCCGATTGTACGTCGTAGCTTGTGATTTCCAGTATCGTAAAATTCGAAACCGGTAATATGAAATCTTAAGAAAATAGAAAACAGCATAAAGCAGCTTATTCGCCCTGTTTTGGTTCTTCCTCTTCAACTGGGATCAGGTTGCTCACGTAGGGCCGCTTCCCTGAGAGCACGTCATCGTAGAACTCCTGCTTCCAATCCACATAAGCCACACAGTCGCTAAGTCCCGCAATGGTCTCCAAAAGAGATTCCCGTTTCTTTGCAAGCATTTCTTTTTGCTGCGGAATGGTGGCTTTTCCTTGCAGGTACAGCTCCAGATATTCTTTCATTTCCTGAATACTTATATTACACTTTGTCTCACATCTGTCGCAGGTCACAAGCACAACAGGCAGCTGGCTTCCGGGTTTTGATATGAATGAACAAAAGAAACTTGACAAGAAAATTGATAAATACATAGATATCATTCTCGCTGATTTGACTGCCCGTAAAAACATGATCTCAGTGCTTACAGATACAGACCGCATGGCACATCAGGAATTTCTTGCGCATAAATGTCAGATGCCGGCAGATGCATGGCAATATCTCTTGCAGGTTACCAACCGCTGCATTGGCTGCGGTATTTGCGAAAAGGTATGTCCAAGCGCCTCCATTCATGTGGTGGATGGAAAGGCTCAATATATTTCGGGAAACTGTCAGACCTGTCTTACCTGCGCCCATGCTTGCCCACAAAAAGCAATTCAACTGACAATCCCGGAAAAGGATCCAAATGCACGTTATTGGAACGAACATATTTTGTTACGTGAAATCATGGAAGCAAACTGTCAAATTCTATGCAGCAATCCAATGCAGGAAAATACGCAAGGAGCCAATTATAATGAATGATTTTATCTATTCTTATCCCACAAAGGTTTACTTTGGCAAAGATTCCGCAAAAAAGACATTAACCGCTGAACTCGGCCGGTTTGGAAAGGCGGTGATGCCGGCCTATGGCGGAGGTTCCATCAAGGCCAACGGCGTCTATTATGTGTCTCATAAATTTCCAACTGATGGGATCCCAATGGGTGCAGTGGTTACAGCTTCTGGTACCGGCACAGAAATAAACGGAGGCGCCGTTATTACCCACGAAGAAAAACTGTGGAAAGGCCCAATTTCCGGCACAACCGCCACTTTTGCTGTTCTTGATCCAGGGGCTATACCATGTCCGTACCGCCTATACAGGTACTCTCCGGTGCTTTCGATACACTAATCCATGCAATGGAAACCTACCTGGGCAATTCCGATGAAGATAATGTTTCCCTTGCCGTCATGCGCAACACGGTTATCAATATGCGCCGTGTACGATCTGACATGAAAGACCTTCAGGCACGGGGAAATCTGATGTGGAACTCTGCCATGGCCAAAAATGGAATTCTCAAAGTAGGGAGACTGACCGATTTCCAGGCCCATCAAATCGAACACCAATTAGGAACTTACACCGACTGCAATCACAATCAAGGTCTTACGGTCATTCAGCCCGTCTATTATCGCCACATTCTGAAAGATGCGGAGAAAAAGTTCACCCGTTTTACCAAAGTCATATTTAACGCGGATACTGCAGAAGCCGGTTTAGACGCACTGGAGGCACTCATTCGGGAATGCGGCTTACCCACGAAAATGCATCAGCTCAAATTCAAAGTAGAAATCACGCCTGATCTGCTGCGTCAAGTAGCCGATACGCGCAACATAATTCAGAGTAATCCCCGCGTATTGAGCCGGGATGAAATTTATGAAATTCTCACGGAGTGCTTATATAAAGCGTAAAAGGCATGTAATCTTGCCCTTTTTACCGCACTTTCATCCGGAAGTCTAAACCTTCGAGTTATAACTAAAAAACCAATTGAAACTTCTGTCCAAGGGGAATATTCGTTAAAATATGAATTGTAAAACAGTAATCCGGAATTGAGCAACATGATGCAATACGCAGCAGACCGTCAACCTGGAGAAGGGGGCCATTCAGATGAATCCAAAAATAATTGTAAGGCTTTGCGTGGATATTGGAATGACCGCCGTACTGCTGGTGTTGATGGCCTATGAGCTGATCGGACAGGCTGCCCACGAATGGTTGGGCATTGGCATGTTCGTGCTGTTTCTCATTCACCATATCCTGAACCGCAAATGGAGCCGCAATCTGATGCGGTGGAAATATACGCCGTTGCGTATACTGCAAACCATCTTGGTAAGCTTTGTCTTGATCTCCATGATTGGTTCTATGATCAGCGGCATTATTCTCTCGCGCCACGCATTGTCGTTTCTGCCCATACATGTGAGGCGATCCTTTGCCAGAAGTCTTCACACGCTCTCGGCTTATTGGGGATTTGTCCGGATGTCTCTCCATCTGGGTTTTCATTGGAATATGATTATCAGAATAACAAATCAGCTGCGTCGGCAGTCAATACGGGACTCTGTCTGGTGTTCCCTCTTATGATTGCCTCGTATTGTGCGTATGCCTTTGTGAAGCGGGATATTGGTGATTATATGCTGCTGAAAAGCCAATTTGTATTTTTCAATTTTGAAGAACCACTGATTTTGTTTTTATTGGATTATTTGTTCATTATGGGAACATTTGTGTGGGTCGGGCACTACCTTCGGATCGCATTGCAGCGTATTTCGACACGCACAAAGTAACAATATTTTTAAATTGCCATTACAATGAAAGGCGTTCTTATGAAAAGATCTACCCTGCTCTTTTTAACCTTTGTACTGCTTTTCAATTTTTCTGCCTGTGGCGAACAGAACGCCTCCTCCCCGGCATCAGGGTCAGCAGAACAAACCAACGCCTCTTTTGGGGTATCGGTTCCTCCCTCTCCCAGTTCTGAACTGTCAGAGGCGCAGACGCCATCCTCCGAGATTTCCTCCGATGAACCACTTGAAACATCCGTTATGGAAGAGAACTCCGGAGAAATATCCGCATCGAACGAATCAGGCTCAAATATTTTGATTCCGTATTTTACCATGCCGGAAAACGTAGAATACCACAGGTGTGGATGTCGTCGCCAGCGCCAGCATTGTCGTACGAGACGGCAAAGTGCTGGGTAACAATCAATATGTCGCTGAACTGATCCAGTCTGTTACTGGGGGAGATTTATTTGAGATCCGTACAGAGCAACAGTACCCACCGGATCACGACCCACTGGTAGATCAGGCCGAAGTGGAGCAAGCCGAGAACGCGCGTCCTGCGCCTTCTGTACAAATTGAAACCCCCGACCAATACAATACCATTCTGCTGGGGTATCCAAACTGGTGGGGAGATATGCCCATGCTTCTCTACACTTTCCTAGAAAGTTACGATTCTTCTTGAAAAACAATTATCCCCTTCTGCACCCATGGTGGAAGTGGCTTTTCCGGCACTGTGCAAACCATTGCCCAATTGCAGCCAAACGCTACGGTCAGTGAGGATGGCCTATTGATTTCCCGTACGGACGTCGCAGATGCAGAGGCGGAGATTCTCCAGTGGGCCGAAAATCTCAATACATAATGGATTCAAAAGGCCGTTCACAGGTATACCCGGGATCCCAGACGGTATCTTTTGCGGCTGTTGAAGAAAGCGTCTATCTGGCAGAACTTCAAATTGCAGCGTCGGATGTATCCCCCGCAATGGAGTCCCAGATCCGGTGGATACCGGGAACGGACTATGGCGTTTTGGCAGTCTGTCTGATTCCGCAGGACGCAGATCCGGCCTGGCTCCCGGATGTACTCTCCTCCCTGGTTGCTTCTTGAGTTCAAGCACAAACACAAGCACCATCAAAGCAAAAGCAACCATACTATAACATATTTTAAAAAGCGAAAATTCCCCGACCAAAATCGGGGAATTTTTCTATAATTGCAATGTTTGAAAATATACTTTGAGACCTTCCACAAATCGCGCCGCAGTTTTAGAAATGTAATGGTTGTGGAGTACTGCAATACCCAAGGGCCTCTGACACACAGGTTCCGTAATATGAATTGCCTGGATATAGTGAAGCGGTGGATTGATGATTTCCATACCCATCAGCCACTGATACACAATGGAAGAGATAATCATTACACCATAGTTGTCCGCCACCAGCTTAAACGCCAGCTCCGGCTCATTCCCGTCAAACACAATGTTGGGACGGAATCCGGCCAGCCGACACTGCCGCTCTAAAATCTCGCGCGTATCGAAACCCGCGCTGTTATAGATGAACGAATCCTGCGCAAAAGCTGACAACGGTATATGCTGTTTCCCTGCCATGGAATGTTTAGTTGAAATTAGCAACAATAATTCTTCGCAGATCAACGGTGTCCAACAAATTTTTTCCGAAGAAAGATCGGTATAGGAAAGGGCACAATCCAGTTCTCCATGTTCCAATGCCACCGTCATCTGCTCCGGATCCATTAAGGACTGCTGCAGCTTTACCTTCGGGTTCTGCCGAAGGAAGCTGTCAATATAATTGGTACAAAGCCCTGAAATATTGACTGCAAAATGAATGGAGCCATAATCGCTGGCATTTGCTTCCCGAACGGCATCCTCCAATTCCAGCAGAAGCCGGTCTACCCGATTCAAAAAAGATCTTCCAACAGAATTTAACGCAATGCGATTTCCCAGTCGATCAAAGAGCTTTACCCCCACATCCTTTTCCAGCATGGAGATTGTCTTGCTCAACGAGGACTGAGAAATATGCAGCTCCTCTGCCGCCCGCGTCATCTGTCCATACTCTGCAACCGTCTGAAAATATCTAAGTTGGTTCAGTTCCATTCGACCACTTCTTCCGTCAAGTTCTCTTTTACAGATCCGGGACAATTGCAAATCGTCAAAGTATTCTTGAAACCTGCAATTTAACTGTTCGCTGCAACGCTTGAAACTTTTGCCTTCTTATCGTTTCTCCAGCGGCACATATTCCCGCACAGGTGCTATACTTTTATAGGCTGGACGAATAATTTTATCCGTGTTGATAAGTTCCTCCATCCGATGGGCGCACCAACCGGAAATGCGGGCCACTGCAAAAATTGGCGTAAACAGTTCCCGTGGAATCCCAAGCATATTGTACACAAATCCGCTGTAAAAGTCCACATTGGCACAGACGCCTTTATATATTTTTCTCTTTTCACAAATGACCTCAGGCGCCAACTCCTCCACCATAGCATAGAGCTGGTACTCCTCCTGAAGTCCCTTCTCTGCGGCCAACTGTTCAACAAACTTTTTAAACACCACTGCACGGGGATCTGACAAAGAATAGACTGCATGTCCCATACCATAGATAAGTCCTGCATGGTCAAATGCTTTTCCATCGAGCAGTTGATTTAAATAAAAACGAACTGCATCCCGATCCGAAAGATCCGCAACCTGCTCTTTTAAATCTTCCATCATCTGAGCCACTTTGATGTTGGCACCGCCATGCTTTGGGCCTTTTAGAGAACAAAGGGCTGCGGCAATTGTAGAATAGGTGTCAGATCCGGCAGAGGTCACCACATGCGTGGTGAACGCAGAGTTATTACCGCCGCCGTGCTCCATATGAAGCGCCAAGCATAAATCCAACACCAGTGCTTCCAGCGCAGTAAACTGTTTGTCAGGTCGGAGCATCATTAAAAGGTTCTCTGCCGTATTGAGATTGGGATCTGGATTGTGAATATAGAAACTTCCATCCTGAAGATAGTGGTTGTAGGCATGATAGCCATAAACCGACAGCATTGGCATTATACTGATCAGCATCAGGGATTGCCGCAATACATTCTCCAGAGATGTATCCAGCGCCATTGGATCATAGGAACTCAATGTCAAAACACTGCGGGTCAGGCTGTTCATCACATCACTGCTGGGAGCTTTCATGATGACGTCACGCGTAAAATTCTGCGGCAGCGTTCGTCCCTGTGCCAGCGTTGTTTGAAACAGCTGCAGTTCTGACCGATCCGGCAAACTGCCAAACAGAAGCAAATATGCACACTCTTCCATCATAGGGCGATGATCCCTTATAGCGCCCCGAACAAGATCAAATATAGAGTATCCTCGATAATAAAGCTGGCCCTCACAGGGCACCTCTTTTCCGTCTATCTCCTGTTTCCCACAGACGCTGGAAATACCTGTAAGACCCGCCAAAACACCTTTTCCCTGTTTGTCACGAAGTCCCCGTTTTACCCCATACTGGTCATAAAGCTTTGGGTCGAAACGATCATTCTGACGTAGCTCGTCGCTCCACCTCTTGATTGTCTGCTGATCCTGATACATACGATCGCCTCCTTGATGCTGAATCTAGTCTTTTTATAATAAATCATACCGGAAATATTGATAATTGTCAATATTTTATGTTGTTAATATAAAAACCTTGGGGGATCTTTGCCATAAGATTCCCCAAGGTTTTTTGTCAGCAACACACCTATTTTCCCGGCAAAAAGTGCACAATCATATACATCTGACGCAGAATCCATGCCCTACCGCAACGAATTCAGGCGATATCGCAAGCAAATTCTTCTGAAGTTGCTTGCGCATCTCCTCATTTGGAATACGTCCCTCGTCCACTCCATTTACCAGCACATTCCATGCTTCATCATGGATCTGGCCGCCTGCATTTCCCAAAGCAAACATTAAATCGCTGCTGTAAAAAATACCGCTGTGTTCCTCATAGGCAACAATTCCGTTTTGAAGATGCACCTCAGAAGGATAGTCTAATATATGAAGCGACAAATCACCTTCTACAATTTTTTCTCCCGCACCGGCTGCAACAATCCGCCCGGAATACCCATAGCCTGGCAGCTCTCTAGCACCCAAAGCCGAGCAAATTACCTGTACTTCCGGATATTCTTCCTGGAAAACGGACAGCCCGCCGCATTCATCTGATTCCATGTGGGAAACAAAAATATA
>CABRZL010000067.1 GCA_902475435.1 uncultured Eubacteriales bacterium
GAAGAGGCGATTTTACAGATGAATTTGCTGGGGCATAATTTCTTTGTGTTCCGGGATGATGGACAGAACGGGACGCTTGCCGTAGTTTACACACGGAATGATGGCGGTTATGGACTGATTGAAGATGACGCCTGAGAGGGGAGTCATCGATTCAAAAATCATATAAATGATGCATATTAGGGATAGCGCTTGTAGCGCTATCCCTAATTGATTTGTTAGACAAGAAGTATTGTCCTAAGAGTTTTGAGCAACCTGTTTCAAATAAAAAGTTTCCAATGCGCCGAAACGCATTGGAAACATCATTTTTATTAGAAAGCGTTGTACCAGTCGGGCTCATTGCTGTGCTCGAACTCATAAGGATTGGGAATCTCACCGGATTCAACCTTCTTGAACCATTCGCCTGCATTTTTCGCCATGTTAGCCCAAGAGTCGAGAGTCTGAGGAGCTTCCATGTCCTTGGTAGCGTAACGGTAATCGTTAACACGGCTGATATACTTTTCATCCTGCTGAGAAGAATTTTCATCACCCAGAGAACCGTCAGCAATACGCAGCAGAGAGCCATACTGCTCGGAAACAGTGTGCAGCTTCAAATCCTCAACAAAGAGCTTCTTCAGAGGACGCTTTGCCAAGTTTGCCATAATGGTACGGTTCTCATAAGACATTCTCTTCCACATACGTGCGATTTCCCATGCGCGCTCTACAGCTTTGCCCTTGGGCACAACTTCGCTGACCATGCCCCAATCCAGCATCTGCTGTGCAGTAAACTGACGGGAAGTCATCATGTAGTAGTTGCCGCGCTTGGTTCCAAAGAAATGCTGTGCCATCAGGCCCATGCCGTCGCCGGGAACCAGACCGCCCTGTGCGTGAGGAACTTCCATTTTGGTGTCTTCCGTGCAGATTGTAACATCGCACAGCATAGCAGAATCCCAATGGAAACCAGGGCCGGGAATTGCGCCGATGGTGGGAACGTCCAAATCAAACACCATGTTTTTGATCAGGTTGGTGTCGTCAAAGTACTGATGCTGGAAACGCTGGGTGGGAAGCTCGGAGTAGGTCTCCCAACCATTGGCATCGGACTCGATCATCCAGTTATCGCCAATATGTGTATAAATAATAATTTCATTCTTCCAGTCCATGGACAGGATTCTGGTCAGCTGGCTCATTGCACGGTGAGACATGCCGCTGTGATGCATAGGACCATCATTTGTTTTCCAAGTAACCTGGAGAATGCCGTCCTCACGCTTCAGATCAGCGAAAGCCTTAAACCATTCTTTGTACTCGTCAAGCTCAGGCAGCTTGACATAATCAGCCAAAGGTCTTGCCATAAAATAATTCCTCCAAATAGTAAATTATTTAATAAACCTCTTTTGAGGATTTATCCGAAAAACATTTTCAAAAATCCATTCACAAATATAATAATAAAATTATATGCGAAAAGTAATGTTCAGAATGACAAATTTCGTGTACGATTTTAGGCATTTTGCCCAAGTAAAGAATATTTCGTTGAAAATTCGCACAATTTATACGACTGCCCTTGAATACTCCATGACGAGGACAATTTATGCATTAACAGTCTCATATTCTGACGCCATAAACCCAAAAATTTTCTATGTAAAAACCATTCTAAATCTTCTTGAACGCTACAAAAATACTAACACTTTCTTGCGCTAATGTCAAGCTATAATACCTTTATGAAACGTGCCTTGATATGGGGATACAGTACGTACTGTACAGTAAAAAATAGGAGCAAAAAACACTTGCTTGCATGAAAAAAATCTGCTATAATTTTAATAACAGCGAGTAGCATAACTGCGTAAGTCCGGTTGTTGCAAGTCGCTGTTTTATTTTTGCTTTATACATTTCTCTGTATAACAGCAGAGGGAGGTGAGCCCATGAAACGGATCAAAGCGGCATGTATATGTCAAACGCTTCATTTCATGCTCAAGGAAGATGTAGAGCAGAAAGTGGCAGTAGCAAAGGTTCGGGACGAGGTGGCAGCCTATAAGGCGTCGCTGGATCGAAACAGAACCAAGTATCGGATTCTGGAAGAAAAGACGGAACCTGATGGCTCTGTAATACTAAAGATTATCAAACAATATAACGGAAGTCCTGTTGGGGAGTATCTCGACTGACAGGCAGATATTGCGTGTGGCCAAAGGCGTAAATCCAGCTTTTGACTACACGCTTTTTTTGTGTTTTGGGAGGCTTTTTTATGGAAGAGAAATCAAATTCATTTTTGGAGACGGAGCGCATTGGCGTGCTGATGAGAAAATATGCAATACCCTGCATTATTTCTCTCATGGTGGCTGCTTTGTACAATATTGTTGACCAGATTTTTATTGCGAATGCATCGTATCTTGGTTCTTATGGAAATGCAGCAAATACAGTTGTATTTCCTTTGACAGTGGTGGCCCTTGCCATAGCGGTTATGATTGGAGATGGCTGTTGTGCATTTGTCAGCATATGCCTTGGGGCAAATCGCCGGGAGGATGCGCACAAGAGCATAGGAAACGCCGTATTGCTTTGCGTTATTGGCAGTATCGTTTTGACCGGCGTGTATTTGATATTTCAAGATGGAATATTGACGCTTTTTGGCGGCCGCGTGAATGATGAGACGTTTGCCTATTCGAAGGAGTATTTTTTCTGGATTACGCTGGGCGTGCCATTTTATATGTTTGGGCAAGCGATGAACCCGATTATTCGGTCGGACGGGAGTCCCAAGTTTGCTATGGTTTCCACATTGGCAGGCTGTATCGCCAATATTATTTTAGATCCGCTGTTTATTTTCGGGTTCCATTGGGGCATGATGGGCGCGGCTGTAGCCACGGTGTTGGGACAGATCATCACGGCAGTAATGTCAATTTGGTATCTTTTTCACATGAAAGCGGTGAAATTACAAAAACAGAGTTTCCACATCAGCGGACGGTTGATGGGCCGGTTTTTGCCGTTGGGTATTTGTAGTTTCTTGTCTCAAATTTCATTGGTGGCAGCCATGGCAGCCATTCAAAATATGGTGGTAAAGTATGGAGCGCAAGATGAGATATTTGGGCAGGCGCAGTATGCGCAGATTCCGATGGCAGTACTGGGAATTGTTATGAAATTTTTCCAGATTGTAATTTCTATTGTCGTCGGAATGGCTGCCGGATGCATTCCAATTGCCGGATATAATATTGGGGCAGGGCGTAAAGATCGAGCAAAAAAGTTATTTACTTTCCTGCTGATTACAGAAGCAGTGGTTGGAGTTGCAGCGCTGGTTATTGTTGAGGCGTTTCCGCGTCAGCTCATTGCTCTGTTTGGCGCAGAAAACGAGAGCGCCTATTATACAGACTTTGCCGTAAAGTCTTTTCGCATTTACCTCTGCATGATGATACTGGCCTGCATAAACAAGGCAACATTTATATATCTTCAGTCCCTGGGCAAAGCCTTGGCATCTACTATGCTTTCCGTCATCCGTGAGGTAGTGTTTGGCGTAGGATTGGCATTGCTTCTCCCAATATGGTGGGGGCTGGATGGTGTGCTTTATTCCATGCCAGTGGCAGATATTCTCACGTTTGTTATTTCCGTCATTGTGATTGTCATTACATATAGGCAACTATCTGACGATACTTCGACAGTAGACGCCTATTTATCCTGAAAACTGTTTTGGTTCTTGGGTTGCGAATCGATGTAATCTGTGATATAATGCTCAAACAAGGACGGTGAGACCGGTGGCGGAAAAGAGCGGCGTCAAAATCGTAGCCAAAAATTCAAGGGCATTTCACGAATATTATATAGTGGAACGGTTTGAGGCCGGTATAGAGCTTTTTGGAACGGAAGTCAAATCGATTCGGAATGGCAATATCAGCCTAAAGGAAGCTTGGTGTTCGATTCAGAATGGGGAACTGTTCGTGAAGCAGATGCATATTTCGCCCTATGAGCGGGGTAGTTTTTCGAATCAAGATCCCTTGCGGCCAAAGCGCCTTTTGATGCATAAGAAAGAGATCATGACCTTGATGGGTAAAACGCAACAAGCTGGATTTGCCCTGGTACCATTGTCCGTGTATTTTAAAAATTCCAGAGTCAAGGTTGAAATTGCATTGGCTCGAGGGAAAAAACTCTATGACAAGCGAGTTGCTGCGGCAGAGAAAGACGCGAAACGTCAAATGGATCGTGCCATGAAAGAGAGGAATCAATTCTAACATGTCAAACCCTGTTGTGACCATTGAAATGGAAAATGGCGGAAGGATTGTTGCTGAATTATATCCGGAAATTGCGCCGGAAACTGTAAACAATTTTGTGTATTTAGCTAGTCAGGGATTTTATGATGGCTTGATTTTCCATCGTGTTATTCCTGGATTTATGATTCAAGGGGGCGACCCGAAAGGTGACGGTACGGGTGGCCCGGGGTATTGCATCAAGGGCGAGTTCCTGATGAATGGCGTTAAGAATACGTTGGGGCATAAGCGGGGGATACTGTCTATGGCCCGGGCAGGTCATCCCGACTCTGCTGGTAGTCAATTCTTCATTATGCATGATGATGCAAAATACCTCAATAACCAATACGCCGCCTTTGGCAAGGTCATTGAGGGAATGGATGTAGTAGATGAGATCGCGTCAGTTCAAACGGATGCCAATGATCGGCCTAAGACGGAAATGCGGATGAAAAAGGTGACGGTAGACACCTTTGGAGAAGAATACCCAGAACCGAGAAAATTACCAGATCCTTTTGGAAGGTATTGATCTTTGTTGTCAGCCGCAGGTCAAATTTGGCCTGCGTATCCATGGGGCTGTAACGGGTTCGACGGGGGTAGTGAGGCTTGATAAGCGGGCAGAGGCGCCTGGCCTCTATAAAACGGGCAACTTCTAAATTAACTGACAACGATAACGTCGTTCTGGCTGCTGCTTAATTAGCGGCCCATCCATTCCGGAAGGACCACGAGCCGGATTAGGGTGTGATTTTAGTGGTGACCGTGCGTACGCAAAGCTTTGCGCGTACCATGCATTATGAAGCTACTGAGCTGCGGAGCGTGACGATTCGCGCCGCAGTGAGGGAATGTAAATAATCGTCTGCGCCCGGAGAAAGTCCTGTCAAGTTACTTTCGGACAGGGGTTCAATTCCCCTCAGCTCCACCATACAATAAAAACGGTATAGATGCCACTGGGGAAAACCCAGTGGCATCAAGGTTTGAAGGCTTTTGAAGGGATATAAGAGATATGATAAAAATACTTTTCGTGTGCCACGGCAATATTTGCAGAAGCCCAATGGCTGAGTTTGTGATGAAAGACATGGTAAAGAAATCCGGATTAGAGAAAGAATTTTTGATCGAGTCCGCAGCCACCAGCACGGAGGAGATCGGCAACCCGGTCTATCCGCCGGCCCGCCGGAAGCTGGCCGAGCATGGTATTGATTGTTCCGGCAAGACGGCTCGCCAACTCCGGAAAAGCGATTACGAGAAGTACGACCTGCTGATCGGCATGGATCGGGCCAACCTTCGGAATATGCGCCGCATCTGTGGCGGCAATTCCGTGGACAAAATGCACCTTCTCATGGATTTCACCGACCGCCCCGGTGAGGTAGCCGACCCTTGGTACACCCGCGATTTCGATGCGACCTGGCGGGATGTGGATGAAGGTTGCCGGGGGCTGTTTGAAATGCTTTTAACTCGTGGTCAGGATAGAGCAGATGCCGTATTATGAGCTTTATTTGTGCCCGGAAAATCGGACAACCAATATCAATATTTGCTGATACAAAAATTACACTTAACATACCAGAGTCAGCCTTACTATTTAGTTGAGAAACCCGGCCTTCTGCAATAAACGGAACGGTATCAAAACTTATTTTATAGCTGCAACAATAAATAAGCGACTTGTTTCGACAAGCCGTTTTTTTCATTGATTCCGCCCCCACGGTTGCTCTGGCCTTTGATGATTAAAGTACCTGCCAGCACTGAGGCATTTGTTTCGCAGCGACCCATGCCTACGCTAGGCAGGTGCGTTTTGCATCCTGTGCGTGAGTCTTGGATGAGCCGCCCGCGCGTTTAGCGCCCATGATCCATGCCACCGGAAAAGAGGATGATCCGTTGGAAACGTATTCCATAGTGATTTTGTTACAGTAAGAAACCGTCCCCTGTGTATAATGGAACCATCACTTTCCGGGAGGAGTCCAACTATGGAAACAATCGCAAAGAAACGGCGAAAGGCCGTCGTTGACCAATTTGACTGTGTGGTCTGCGGCTGCTGTGTAAAGGTCTGCCAACGATTGCGCAGTCGAAATGTGTGACAATATCACAGAAAAAGAATATAGCCTAAGCTATTATATAATTATAAAGAGAGAAAACAGGAGGATAGCAATATGTCAGTTCTGGATATTACCAAGAATAACTTTCAAGAGGAAGTGATCCAAAGTCAAAAGCCAGTTCTGCTGGATTTTTGGGCCAGTTGGTGCGGTCCTTGCCGGATGGTCAGTCCCATTGTAGATGAGATCGCCGGGGAACACCCAGACATTAAGGTGGGGAAAGTCAATATAGACGAGCAGCGGGAGTTGGCAGCTGCCTTTCAGATCGTGAGCATCCCCACCCTTTTGGTGATGAAGCACGGCAAGGTGGTCAACCAGGCCGTGGGAGCCAGACCGAAGCAGCAGATCCTTTCTATGATTTTCCAGACGCAGGGAGGATGATATGGGATTTTTCAATCTTTTCAAACGTTCGAATATCTATAAGGGCCTGACTCAGTTTGAGGAAACTCCCGGTGCAGTGTTGCTGGACGTGCGTACAAGGCAGGAATACGCGCAGGGCCATCTGCCTGGAAGCCAAAATGTCCCTGTAGATGAAGTGACGCAGACGGATGAAATCATTTCGGACCAGAACACGCCGCTGTTTGTATACTGCCTCAGCGGGTCCAGAAGCAGTCGCGCAGCGTCGGCGCTGCGTCGGATGGGTTATCAAAATGTGACAAATATCGGCGGGCTCAGCGGATACCGGGGAAAGGTGGAATATTAGAATGAAAGTTGTGATCGTGGGTGGCGTGGCGGGCGGCGCCACGGCGGCAGCAAGGATCCGACGGTTGGATGAGCGGGCAGAGATCGTCGTATTTGAACGCTCCGGCTATATCTCCTATGCCAACTGCGGCCTGCCCTATTACATCGGCGGCGTCATTGAGGATCCGGAAGAGTTGACTCTCCAGACGCCGGAGAGTTTTTGGCGGCGCTTTCGCATCGATATGCGGGTGCGGCACGAGGTGCTGGCCATTTACCCGGACCGCAGGACGGTGGCTGTCCGGAATCTGAACAGCGGAGAGGAATTTGAAGAAAGCTACGATAAGCTCCTTCTCTCTCCCGGGGCAAAGCCCACGCAGCCGGAGCTCCCCGGTGTGGGCCTGGAGAACCTGTTTACCCTGCGTACCGTGGAGGACACCCTGCGCATCCGGGAATTTGTGGAGCACAAGAAGCCCCAGTCTGTGATTTTGGCCGGCGGCGGTTTTATCAGCCTGGAGGTGGCGGAAAATCTCCGGGAATTGGGGATGGATGTCACCATCATCCAAAGGCCCAAACAGCTGATGAATCCCTTCGATCCCGAGATGGCCTCTTTTATCCACGCAAAGCTGCGGAAGCAGGGTGTCAACTTGATGTTGGGCCATTCGGTTGAGGGATTCGAACCAGATGGCAGCGGCGTCCAAGTGCTGCTGAAAGGGGAACAGCCTGTATCAGCGGACATGGTCGTTTTGGCCATCGGCGTCACTCCGGACACCCATCTGGCAAAGGATGCCGGATTGGAACTGGGTATTCGGGACAGCATCATAGTCAATGACCGGATGGAAACCTCTGTCCCCGACATTTATGCCGTGGGTGACGCGGTGCAGGTAAAGCATTCCGTCACCGGCGCCAGCGCCCTTATTTCCTTGGCAGGCCCCGCCAATAAGCAGGGGCGCATCGCAGCGGACAACATCTGCGGGGGCGACAGCCGCTATCTGGGCTCGCAGGGTTCTTCCGTCATCAAGGTGTTCGACATGACTGCGGCCACAACAGGCATCAATGAGCAGACCGCCAAAAGGGCCGGCATCCCCTGTGGCAAGGTCTATCTCTCTCCAGCCAGCCACGCCGGCTACTACCCCGGCGGAAAAGTGATGACGATGAAGGTGATTTTTGAGCAGAAAACCTATAAGCTGCTGGGGGCTCAGATTGTGGGCTATGATGGCGTGGATAAGCAGATCGATATCCTGGCCACCGCCATGCACGCGGGAATGACGGCGCTGCAGCTGAAGGATCTGGATCTGGCCTATGCTCCGCCCTATTCTTCTGCCAAGAGTCCGGTCAACATGGCCGGCTTCATGATCGAAAACATCTCCAATGGAACATTGAAGCAATTTCACTGGGATGAGGTGAATGCCCTGCCCCGTGACGGAAGCGTGACCCTGCTCGACACCCGGACAACGCAGGAATACGCAGGCGGCCGCATCGAAGGCTTCCTCAATATCCCACTGGATGAACTGCGGGAGCGGCTGGGCGAGCTGGAACCGGGGAAGCCCGTCTATGTCCTGTGCCAGAGCGGTCTGCGCAGCTATCTCGCCTGCCGCATTCTGGCGCAGAACGGCTTTGACTGCTACAACCTCTCCGGGGGCTATCGCCTCTATGAAAGCGTCCTGCTGGACGGCTGTGCCGCAGAGCAGGCATTTCCCTGCGGCATGGATAAGCACTAGCGCAAAAACTGCCCATCACGGCGAATGTGATGGGCAGTTTTCATTGGTTTTGCAGTTGCCGCAGTTTTGGAACATCTGTGATCTCCACCACGCCACGAGACAGCTTTACCATACCCTCGCTTTGAAAATAGCGGAGCATTCGTGTGACAACCTCCCGGGCGGTGCCCATGTGACTTGCAATTTTCTCGTGGGTGATGGGCAGGCGGTTCGTCCCCTCCAACATGCTCTCCTGAAGAAGAAACTCCGCAAGGCGCTGATCAAAGCGTTTCCACATGATCTGTTCCATCAGCCACATGACCTCAGAGAAACGGCTGCTCATAATATCGTTGGTATAATTGGCCACAGCAGCGGACTCGTCCATCAATGCCCGATACACATCCGGCGGGATGATCCATAGTTCAGTATCCTTTTCCGCCTCAATGGTGATATCGAACTGAATGCTGCGCATCATGCAGGAGGCGGAAAACAAGCAGACATCCCGCTCAAACAGACGGTAAATGGTAATCTCACGTCCCTCTGGTGAGAGAATATAAGCCCGCAGCTGTCCAGAACAAACCACCAGCAGTCCCACGCAATCTGCGGAGCCGTTGTGGAGAACGGTTCCCTTCTTCACTCTGCGGGACACGGCGGAATACAGCAGATCATCCTGTTGCCGCTCGGTCAACTGATTCCAAAAAGAAAAATAGTCTGTAAGTTCCACTATAACCCCTCCTCCCATAAAATCAGTATGGAACCATTGTCGATTATACTTCTAATATATGCCACAAACAAGGCACAATTCAAGCATAAATTTTCAAGCAACAGGAGGCACCACGGTTTCTCGAGCCAGAAAACGCAGAACAGTTATAGAAGCTACAGAAACATATTCAGTCCCAATTCTGTTGGAGTTTTTGCGCACGTGGGGCGTTTCATCCCACGCGCTAGGATTTTAATGCTGTCAAAACAGCACATAGCCAATAAACCCTATGGCATCTATAGTGTTGCGGTGTTACACAAAAATCACCGAGTTTATTTGAAAACTCGGCGCGAATAAGTACCGCAATTCTGATATTGATTGTATCAGAATTGCGGTATGTTTCTTTTCTCTGAAAGCATTGATTTCAAAGGTTTTCCATGAACCGCCTTGGACACGTTTTAGACTTTCGTTTCTTCTTTTCTAAGTGCTGCATCAAACCCCGGGAGATGTTTCTTTACAACAATTGGTCTCCCGTTTGTGTCAATAAAGCAATGGGAAGAAGTTGCGAGAGCCACGATGTCTCCGGTGTCAGCATTTCTCATAACATAGGAAAGCGATAGTCTTACACCGGTATATTGAACAAGCTTTACCTCAATCTCAATTTCATCGCTGTAGGTAGTCGAATGTTTGTACTCGCAACTTACCGACACGACAGGAGAGGCGATTCCCTCCGCTTCCAATTGCGTCATCGGGTATCCGATTTCAGATAGAAAGTTTGTCCTTGCTTCTTCCATAAAGCGTATATAATTTGAGTGGTGTGTTATCCCCATTTTATCGGTTTCATAATAATTAACTTTGTGAATGTATGTACTCATTGTTTATCACTTACTCCAAATTATTTGATAACTCGCCAAGTGTAGTTTCACCCCAGCTATAGTTTGTAAGATAACTGCCTTTGAACAGCTGCGCATATTCTGCCTTCCCGGAGAGATAGTTGTATAAATCACACTGAACCTTTTCTCGAACGATACGTCGCTTGCCGTCTACTGATTCAATCACATCAGAGATACCGTATTCTTCCAAAGTGTTCTTCAGGCGAAGGGCCACTTTTCGATATCTTGACAGTGTTACAGTATTTGCAGGCTCGTCTTCCCAGAGGAAACCAATTGCCTCTTCCGAGGTGACATAGCCTCCCTTGCGATCCACGAGAAGTGCAAACAACTCTTTGGACTTCTTATTTCTGAAAGCAATCGGCTTGTCCCCGACAAACACATCAAAGTATCCAAAGGTGCGGATGGAAACCGTACGGCGCTCCGGAAGATGTTCCTCCTCATCCGGTTCGGTGTCATCAACGGAATACAGCATGACATATCTTGGAGATTTGCTGCTGGGTTCTTTTTGAGAACATATTGCCTTGATGCGACGTTCTGTTTCGGTCTTATAGTCAAAGTATGTAAATTCAGCTTCGCCGTTTCTGAGAAGTTCTGCAAA
>CABRZL010000068.1 GCA_902475435.1 uncultured Eubacteriales bacterium
TGACAAGGCGTATCATCCTAAGGTGATCTTTGTAGTGGCGTCTTCCATTGCGGCAGTAATTGGCACAGATATTCAAGGTGTTTGTAATTATATGTCTGATCGAGTCGAAGCGAGGCTGATCTCGTTTGATCAGGGGGGATTTCGGGGAGACTATAGCGTAGGCTGCCAGAGCGTCTGGAAACTGTTAGCGGAGAAATTCCCGAAGCGTGAGATAGAAAAACGGAAAAATACCTACAATCTTTTGGGCGTTTCCGCTGGTGCTTATCGTATTCGTTCCGATGTATGGGAACTGGAGAACTTGATGGAAGAGGCATTCCATATGCAACTCGGTACCTGTTTTTGTCTGAATACCAGTGTTTCTGAGCTGGAGACGGCCGGCGGTGCGGCAATTAATCTGGTGTTGCGGGACGAGGCGCTTTCCTGCGCCAAGGTATTGGAGGAGCGCTTTGGCACTCCAAGCTACCTTGGCGCACCCTATGGTTATCAAGCTACCTTGGAGTGGCTTCAGGGCATTGGAAATATAATTGGGAAACAGCCGGAGGATAAGATAGTGCGGAGGCTTCGGGAAAAAGCCGGGAAGGCAGCATTATATCGGATGTCTGGGATCATGCTGAAACGGGATCGCCCTAAAACTACATTTGTAGGGGAATATCATACGGTAAATGGTCTGGCAAAATTCCTGAAGCAGATGGGAATTGAGGCTGATCACGAAGTTTGCCTTCATTCGTTGAAAACAATTAAAAGACCGGCAGAAACGGTGCATTATTTGGAAACAGAGGGAGAGCGAATCAATATGCTCCGAGAAGTCCACCGTCAGATTGTGTTTGGTGATGACATTTCCATAGGGATGTGCCCAACAGACAATGTCTTTGTTCGTATTGGAATGCCGATGATTCGCGGCGTACAAGTGGCAAACCACTTACCAATCGTTGGTGAAAAAGGAGCAGATACAATTTTGGAACGAGTGGAAGAATATTTTCAGTTGATGCAATAAGAAGGGAGCGAGCTGATGAAAGTACAGATCATCTACAACAGTCTTTCTGGAAAAACACAGCAGCTGGCGGAATTCCTATATTCAGGACTCGAGGCAGATGAGAAAAGCATTCACAATTTAAAAGATGGTGTACCAATGCTGAATGGAGATGTTCTGTTATTAGGCTATTGGGTCGACAAAGGAGGGCCTAACAAGACGATGAAAGCGTTTATGGAAACGCTGGAAGGAAAAAACGTAGGCATTTTTTGTACGCTCGGTTATTATGCGGATTCCTCCCATGGTGTTGGAGCAATTCAGGCCGGAGTAGACATGTTAAAGGAAAAAAACATTATATTGGGCAGCTATGTCTGCAACGGGGCTGTTTCGGAAGCGGTTATCTCAATGTTTCGAAAAGGTGTCGCCGGACCGCATAGTGCTACGCCGGAAAGCGAAATCCGATGGGATATATTAAAAAATCATCCCACGGAGGCAGAAATGGAACTGGCGTTGGAGCGTTTTCGTGAACGGTTGGAGATTTATCAACGCTTTGCAGCGCAAGAGTTGCCATTTCGCTCTATTGTCTAGCGCATGATGTCGGAAGAGCAGATGGTTCGGCAATGTGCGCCGACATTGGCAGGCGTGAAAACAGGAAGCATATTTCCTGCAAAGTTTGATGGTACGACACAGCTTTTTGAAGAATTGAGGCGGCTCAATGGAGAGCTGCGGCACAAAGGCGTTACTGTGGTACCGTTGCGCCACCGCCCAGATTGGGCTCTGATCTATGTATTTCGATTTAGCCAATTGAAACAGGACCTTCGGAATGAGCAGGCAAAGTTGCTATTGGAGCAGAGAGGGTATCCGGTGCATGATCCGATTCAATGCCTTCGTTTCCTGGTGCGGAGAATGCAGCTTAATGGCGAATTTCCGCATGAAGTGGGATTGTTTTTGGGATATCCGCCGGAAGATGTAGCGGGATTCCTGAAGAACCCGGTTTGTGGTTATAAATGTGTGGGATACTGGAAAGTATATGGAGATGAACGGTTGGCGAAGCGGCGATTTCAGCAGTATCGTGAATGTACGGAAAAATGCTATCAGCAATGGAGAAATGGTCAAACTGTGGCACAGCTTGCTGTCAGTATTCCGTAAATATTAAGTTATGTTTGAAAGGGGAACACACATGAGTAAAATAGCAGTGATTTATTGGAGTGGAACGGGCAATACGGAGGCTATGGCAGAGGCCGTTGCAGAGGGCGCACGTGCCGCAGGCGGCGATGTCTCGTTGGTAACTGCAACGGATTTTGATCCTGCATCGGTGGATTCTTATGATGGATTCGCCTTTGGGTGCCCTGCCATGGGTGCAGAATCCTTAGAGGAGGATGAATTTGAGCCCATGTTTACAGCCAGCGAGGGAAAACTGACCGGCAAACCTGTTGGGCTGTTTGGGTCCTATGGTTGGGGAGATGGCGAGTGGATGCGAACCTGGATGGAGCGCTGCGCCGCCAATCAGATCAGCCTGGTACAGGACGGTGTGATATGCAATGACGCGCCGGATCACGACGATGTAGAAAATTGCCGTCAATTGGGTCGCAAACTGGTTGAATAAAATATTGTACATGGGGTTGCTGTTAAGGGACAGTGGCCCCGTGTTGGCAATTTAGAATTGTTTACGATAGAAATTCAAATTGAATATGATTCCGCAGTGAAATGGCGATTCTCAACAATCTGCACAAAACAAGGGTTAGCTTATGCTAATTAAAAGTACAAATCCACAAAATGCAAAAAGTGTAATAGAAGTTCTTGACAAAGTGATGGGATAAGAGTATGATGTTTATTGGTTAGGGAAACCTAACCAAAGTTTATAATCCATGGTTAGTAGCACCTAATCAAAAAATAGAAGGTTGTAAGAAGGTGAAGATATGATGCCGCTTTCCTTAGCAACAATTGGAGAAGAAAATACTATCCGGCGGATAGGCGGAAAACCAGAGGTAAAAAAACATTTGGAAAATCTGGGGTTTGTAGCCGGCAGTACTGTCAAGGTAATTACCATGATGGGAGGAAATATCATTGTCCAAGTGAAGGATGCGCGGGTTGCCATCAGTTGTGAAATGGCACAGAAGATTATGGTGTAATATGGTTTTCTGTGTAAGAAATAAAGGAGGAATTGTAGATGAAAACCCTGAGAAGCGCCAAGGTAGGGGATACCGCCAAGGTAGTGAAACTCCATGGCGAGGGCGCAGTGAAGCGCCGGATCATGGATATGGGTATTACAAAAGGGATAGAGGTACATATCCGCAAGGTTGCACCTTTGGGAGATCCGGTGGAAGTGACTGTGCGAGGTTATGAGCTGTCCATTCGGAAAGCTGACGCAGAGATGATTGAGATCGAGTGATCTCCAGAGGGAACCCTATTTTTTTCAGTAACGGTTAGTAATATCTAATCTTGAAAGAGAGGAAGGCTATTATGGATTTGAGAATTGCCCTGGCGGGCAACCCGAACAGCGGTAAAACTACATTGTTTAACGCGCTGACCGGCGCAAACCAGTTCGTTGGCAACTGGCCCGGCGTCACGGTGGAAAAGAAGGAAGGAAAACTGAAAAAGCATGAAGGAGTTACTGTCACAGATCTTCCCGGTATCTATTCGCTGTCTCCATACACATTAGAGGAGGTTGTAGCGCGGGATTACCTGATCAAGGAGCGTCCGGATGTCATTTTAAATATTGTGGACGGCACCAACCTTGAACGGAATTTGTATCTGACCACACAGCTCACAGAGCTTGGAATTCCTGTGGTAGTTGCAGTCAACATGATGGATGTTGTTAAAAAGAATGGCGACAAAATCAATATACAAGAGTTGTCACGGGAACTGGGCTGCAAAGTTGTGGAGATTTCAGCACTGAAAGGCATCGGTGTTATGGAAGCCGCGGAAGCTGCCATTACTGCGGCAAAAAGCGCAAAGACAATTCCAATGCATACTTTCTCTGGTGTGGTAGAACATACGATTGCACATATTGAGGAAGCAGCGGTACATAGCATGCCAGAAGAGCAACAGCGGTGGTATGCCATTAAAATCTTTGAGCGGGACGATAAGGTGTTGGAACAGCTGCACCTTAGCAAAGATGTCTTGAGTCACATTGAAAATGATATCAAGGCCGCAGAAGCAGAGTTGGATGATGATGCGGAGAGCATTATCACCAATGAACGCTATGTGTACATCGCTTCTCTTATGAAAGGGTGCTATCACAAGAAATCAAAGGGGCAATTATCCACCTCTGACAAAATTGATAAAGTGATTACAAACCGCTGGGCAGCTCTTCCGATTTTTGCTGTGGTCATGTTTGCAGTATACTGGATTGCCATGGGGCCCTTCGGTTCGTTCTTGACAGACTGGACAAACGATGTGCTGGGAACAGAGTGGTTGGTAGAAATTCCACGGGCAGCACTGGAAGGCTGGGGTACGGCCGATTGGCTGGTTGGCCTGATTTGTGATGGTGCGCTGGCCGGTGTGGGCGCTGTTTTAGGCTTTGTACCGCAAATGCTGGTGTTGTTCCTGCTGCTGGCGATTCTGGAAGATTGCGGATATATGGCTCGTATTGCGTTCATTATGGATCGTATTTTCCGGAAATTTGGCCTTTCTGGCAAATCTTTTATTCCTATGCTGATCGGTACCGGATGCGGCGTCCCTGGCGTTATGGCGTCCCGTACCATTGAAAATGAGCGTGACCGCCGCATGACAATTATGACTACCTGCTTTATTCCGTGTGGCGCGAAAATGCCGATTATCGGTTTGATTGCCGGGGCCTTGTTCGGCGGAAGCGGACTGGTGGCTGTGTCTGCGTACTTTATCGGCGTGGCTGCGATCATCATCTCTGGAATTATTTTAAAGAAAACGAAGCCGTTTGCCGGTGATCCGGCGCCTTTTGTTATGGAGTTGCCCGCTTATCACCTGCCCACCGTGGGAAATGTGCTTCGCGGCATGTGGGAGCGCGGCTGGTCCTTTATCAAAAAGGCCGGTACAATTATTCTTCTTTCCTCCATTATCCTTTGGTTCCTCCAGGGCTTCGGTTGGGAAGACGGTTCCTTTGGCATGGTAGAAGATATGAACAATTCCGTATTGGCTGCCATTGGCAATGCTATTTGCGTTATCTTTGCGCCGCTGGGCTTTGGAAACTGGAAGGCAACTGTGGCGACTATCACCGGCTTGATTGCCAAGGAGAATGTGGTAGCGACATTCGGTATTCTTTATCAGTATGCTGGCGAGTTGGCCGAAAACGGCGATGAAATCTGGAGCCTGGTTGCACAGGATTATACCCAGCTGTCGGCTTACAGCTTTATGATTTTCAACTTACTGTGCGCACCTTGTTTTGCGGCGATGGGCGCCATCAAACGGGAAATGAACAACTGGAAGTGGACCTGCTTTGCCATTGGATATATGTGCGTATTTGCCTATGCGGTGGCGTTGATCGTCTATCAGGTGGGCAGTGTTTTCACAGGTAATATCAATGTAGTGGGACTGATCTGCGCTCTGGTGGTTTTGGGCATTATCCTATACATGCTCTTCAAGCCTTATCACGAGTCTGAACGTTTGACCAAAGCTGTTAAGGTTTAATATGTTTTTCAAAGGAGGAATTTCTATGATCGCATGGATTACAGCCAATCTTGCAACGATTTTGATTACTCTGGTGTTGATTGCCGTTGTTGCACTGATTCTATTCAGCATGCGACGGGATAAGCGAAAGGGCAAATCCTCCTGCGGCTGTGGGTGTCAGGGCTGCGCTATGAGGGGAGCATGCCATCCAAAGCGGTGATAAAGAAGGGAGATGTGGGAGCTGCTCCCGCATCTCTCTTTCCTTTTGAAACGGGGGTAGCAAATGACAAATCAGAACCTGACGGCTTCTAATATTAAGTACCTGCTGACTGTAGCGGTTCTTTTGGAAAAGGACAGAGGTGTCCGTTGCGTGGATGTGGCGAAGTATTTGAATGTAGCGCGGCCGAGCGCGCTCAGGGCACTAGAATGTTTACAAAGCCTGAAGCTGCTGTGCAGGGATGAATGCGGCGTATGGGATTTGACAAAGTATGGAACGAGCATGGCAAAGCAATATCATCACTTTTACAAAATCGTTTGGGACTTCTTTTGTCAGCTATTACCTCCGACGGCTGACCGGGTGGCGGTTACCTATGCATTGCTGGCGGAGATACCGCTAAAGGATATGGATTTTGTTTGTCAAAAACTGCAGGCAAAATCAAATGACGAAATTTCCGTCAGTAAATTCTCTTAAAGCTGGAAGACAGTTGAATATTGATAGAGAAGGAAGTATGACTATAAAGGAAGCAGAAAACGATTTTGTAAAAGGAAAGATTGAAATGGAGGAATGTACGGCAAAACAACGGGAACTGGCGGAAGCCGTGCGTGACTATATGTGTCGGCATTTGGATCAACATATGTCTCTGACTCAGCTGGCAAGAGAGTTTCATGTTTCGGTTACGACAGTCAAAGAGAGTTTTCGGATTGTATATAATCTGCCTCCCTATCAATACTTCAAACGGCTTCGCATGACGGCAGCGGCACAGGAATTACAGGACACGGACAAATCCGTCTTAAAAATTGCGGGAACATATGGCTATGAAAACGCGAGCAAATTTGCAAAGGCATTTCGTGATGTTATGGGGGTTTCGCCAAGAGAATTTCGAAAGAAAAAACAAAAAATGTCTGAATGGAGCGGAAAATTGTGGAATGGACTGCTAAAATTACAAGATAAGGACGGTGAAGAAACATGAAAAGGCATAAATTATTTGCATGGCTGACTGTGCTGTGTTTTTTCCTGACGATCATCACTGGATATGAACATAAATAGGAGGAATTTACCATGAAATGGGATAAGATCGCGCTGTTTCTTGGAGGCGTGCTGTTTGGTACGGCTGGAGTAAAGATCCTCAGCAGCAAGGATGCCAAGAAAGCTTACACCCATGTGACAGCGGCAGTGCTTCGTGCAAAAGAGTCTGTTATGACTACAGCAACTACAGTCAGGGAAAATGCTGACGATATTCTTGCTGATGCGAAAGATATCAACGAGCAGCGGAAAGAAGCGCTGATTGATGATGCATCAGAGTGCGTTGCAGAAGCGTAAAAATCTTGGGAGTCGTCGAATTCTGGCGGCTCCTTTTTTCTGGAGGCTATTATGAAGTGTACGATATTGCATGCATCCACTGGTAGACTTCGGGTGCATTTGATGCAAGAATATATGACATTGCATCAAGCGGATATTTTGGAATACTATTTGCGGGCCATACCGGGTGTCACAGAGGTCAAAGTCTATGATAGAACCCGGGATGCAATTATTCTCTATCATACCGAACGAGCGGTTGTCTTACAGGCGTTGGCTAAATTTCGATATGACGATCCAAAGGCACAGTCGTTGGTTCCCGAACACACAGGCAGAGCATTAAATCGCAGTTATGAAGATAAGCTGGTAGGAGTCATACTGCGTCGCTGTATCAGCAGCATTCTGTTTCCCATACCTCTGCGGCGGATTATTACGGTTTGTAAGTCGTTTCGGTATCTTTGTCAAGGAATTCGCATTCTTCTGCGGGGAAAACTGGAGGTTCCTGTACTGGATGCCACAGCAATTACGGTATCAATTTTGCGAAAAGACTTTGGGACGGCGGCATCCGTGATGTTTCTTTTGCGTATTGGTGAAATTTTGGAAGAATGGACCCATAAAAAATCTGTGGATGATTTGGCCCGTACGATGTCTCTCAATGTGGATCGCGCTTGGGTCAGACGTGACGGAGAGGAAGTCTTGCTGCGTCTTAGCGATGTCCGGGTAGGAGATCAAATTGTAGTCCGTATGGGGGGCATGATCCCACTGGATGGTTTGGTTATAGAGGGAGAAGCAACGGTGAATCAGGCAACGATCACGGGAGAATCTCTGCCGGTACGAAAAACCACAGGCAGCTATGCCTATGCAGGCACTGTGGTAGAAGAGGGAGAATGTGTCATTCAGGTGGACAAGACTTCCGGTAGTGGGCGCTATGATAAGATTGTGCAAATGATTGAAATGTCAGAGAAACTAAAGTCTGCAACAGAAGATAAAGCGTCCCATTTGGCAGATCGGTTGGTGCCGTATAGTCTGGGAGGCACTGTGCTCACTTATCTGCTGACAAGAAATGTTACAAAAGCACTGTCTTTTTTGATGGTGGATTTTTCCTGCGCGTTAAAACTATCTATGCCGCTGGCAGTGCTTTCCGCAATGCGTGAGAGCAGCTGTTATCATATTTCCGTAAAGGGCGGTAAGTTTTTAGAAGCGGTTTCTCAGGCAGATACCATGGTTTTGGATAAAACGGGAACCTTGACCCATGCATCTCCTCGTGTGGCAGAAATTATCACCTTTGGAGGGAAACCGGAGGGAGAGATGCTCCGGTTGGCAGCTTGTTTGGAAGAGCACTATCCCCACTCCATGGCAAATGCGGTGGTATCGGCGGCGCGGGAGAGAGGGCTGAATCACGAAGAACGCCACTCCAAGGTGGAATATGTAGTTGCGCATGGGATTTCCAGCCGTGTAGGGGAAGAAAAGGTTGTTATTGGAAGCCATCATTTTGTGTTTGAGGATGAGGGATGCAAGATTCCGGAAGGCGAGCAAGAAAAGTTTGAGATGCTGCCTGAACAATATTCGCACCTGTTTTTAGCGGTAGGAGGAGTTCTGGCAGCTGTAATCTGTATTGAGGATCCTCTGAGAAAAGAGGCCGTGCAGACGATTCAGCAACTTAGGAACTTAGGAATTGACAAAATTGTTATGATGACAGGCGACAGTCAGCGTACTGCACAGGCAATTGCAAAGACTGTAGATGTGGACGAATTTTATGCAGAAGTGCTACCCGAGGACAAAGCCAATTTCGTTCGCAGAGAACGAAAAGCAGGCCGAACGGTAATTATGGTGGGAGACGGCGTCAATGATTCGCCGGCATTGTCAGAATCGAATGTTGGAATTGCCATTTCTACTGGAGCGGCCATCGCGCGTGAGATTGCAGATATTACGATTTCTGCGGACGATTTGGAAGCGTTGGTCACACTTAAAAGTATCAGCGACGCGCTGATGCAGCGCATCCGTCAGAACTATCGGTTTATTATTGCATTTAATATGGTCCTTATCGGACTTGGGGCGGCAGGTATTTTGCAGCCGGCGACTTAGGCACTGCTCCATAATTTGTCCACGCTTGGCATCAGCGTGAAGAGTATGACAAACCTTTTGCATGCATAATGTGAAAAGATCATCCATGGTTCGCCCTTGGATGATCTTTTTTGTAGTTGGGGCAAGCAGACTTGGCCTTGCAAAAGAAGGATTGCCGGGTTATAATGAAACAAACTCTGCATGTTGCCACAACATATCTGCAAGCATGAAGAATACTGAGGTGAATCCATTTTGAAGACGAAATACCGGCTGAACCAATCGAAAGGACTGCTCTGGGCGTTCATTGGTATGCTGTTCCTATTCATGCTTATATTGAACTTTCTGACTCCCTATGTAGCTGACGATTATGCCTACAGACTTGGATTCCACAATAAGGAGCCGCTTAAAGGGTTGGCCGATGTCGCCAGATCCATGTATGTGCATTGTTTTAGGATGAATGGCCGTGTTGTGAGTCATACACTGGAGCAGATTTTTATGCTGTTTCCAAAAGCTTTGTTCAATGTTTTGAATGCGGTTGTTTTTGTGGGACTGATTTATCTCCTGTATCGTGTGGCAAACATGGGGCACAAACGGAATGTTTTATTGCTGGTGTCCATAGGAATGGCCTTTTGGTACTTTGAGCCGGTATTTGGACAGGTGGTGCTCTGGCAGGTAGGAGCCCTGAATTACTTATGGGGTCTTTTGGCGGGCATGGTATTGATGCTTCCCTATATTTATCGGTTTTATCAGGAAGAAGAACTGTTAAAACGAAAATGGCAAAAGCCGATATTCTGCGTACTTTCGTTGCTAATCGGTATGTACACGGAAGTCACGTCTTTTATTGCAATTTTGGTATCTCTCATTTTGCTGTTGGTGTCGCTGGGACTGAAGAAAGAAAAACGGAAAACATGGCTATGGATTCCCATTTTGATAGCCTGCGTAGGATACGCAATTATGCTGGCAATGCCCGGAGAGGCAGCGGCAAAACAGGGGGAGCTGACGCTGGAAGCATTGATGAAAAACTTTTCTGACGTAACCGTTATGCTTCAGCAGAATCTGTTGCCGCTATGTCTGGTCTGGGCTGGGATGTTTGCGCTGACCTGTTGGAGCAAAGGAAAACGGGAGCGGTTAATCCTTTCCTCTGTGTTTGCGTTTGGCGCTGTGGCGGCCAATTATATGCTGATTGTAGCATCTTATATTCCGCAGCGGTGCTTATGCACGACGACAATGCTCCTGATCTTGGCTTGTGCAGTTTTGGTACCGGAGCTGCTGTCGAAAAAAGCGGGCGCTGTCTGTGCCTGTGGTTGTATGGTTTTGGCCACTGCGTTCCTGTTTCAGTTGGTGACGGGAAGCTATGAAATTTGGAGAAATTATACCAATTTTACAGCGCGGGAGCAGTTAATTGCGCAATACATCGAAGAGGGGCAGACGGACTTGACCTTGCCCTGTATTCATGCAACGTCTCCGTACAGCGCATTTTGGGGAACTACAGATCTAAATACAGAGACACAAGATACCTGGCCGAATACGCAGATGGCAGAATACTATGGGGTTGATTCCATTATTGGGTATTAACTGGAAAAATATAATAGAAGATGCTCCAAGCGAATAGAAGCTTATTGG
>CABRZL010000069.1 GCA_902475435.1 uncultured Eubacteriales bacterium
ATGATCCTCGCTATCAGGCGGTACTAGATTATGTTAGAAAAACTTTATTGCCTGATATCTTGAAAATGCGAGATTTGTTTGTGTCTTTGGGCAAAAAGAAAAAAGAAGAAAAAAAGCTAGAACAGCAACGTCAAAACGAAGCTTCATTTAAAAAGTCGGTAGATACTTTCAGAAAAAACACCGCTAAGAAAGCAGCTCAAAAAATTTCTTCTCGTTTAGGTATTAGTACAGAGCAAGCTGATGAAGTAGAGGCAATACTTTCTGATGAAATAAACACCAACAGTCCGGATATGGGGATTAAAAGCATTATTGATTCTCAAAAGAAGAAATTGCTAATTAGTCAGACATATCGAGACAAGGATTTGGCGGATATTATTTACAATATGTTGGTATTTAACAACGTACCGCCCGAAGATATAATTTATACAAACTGTGATGATGAAGTATCACGCATCCCAGAAGGCGACGTAGGAAAAAGTGGGATATACGACTATTTGCGAGATTTCTTTGTTGATAGTTATTCTACGCAAAAGATTTATGTTATTTTCGTTACAAGTCATAATACGAAAAGTTCATGGGGTGCATTGATGGAAGTTGGCGCAGCATGGATAACTCAAGTTGAGCATAAAATATTTAACATTTACGATTTTCGCCCCGAACATCCTTTAGACGATGAACAGCAATGGCATTCAAGTTCTAGAGATGATGACGGTAATCTTTATATGTCAAAATTGAGCGTAGACATTTTTGCTCAAAAAATCGAATATATATGCGATAAATTGGGCTATAAAAAAAGAACCCGTCAGGAAAACAAGGATCATTTGTCAACATTGGTAAAGGTTACACCTCGTTAAATATGAAAGCACGCCCCAATTTTACTAATCAGTAATTTGGGCGTGCTTTTAATATTATATAAGCGTGGCGTTGTTATGTCTGATGCGGTATCTTTAACTATGGGAAACTCCGCGCTCCCATTTGGATACCGCCTTGTCGCTGACGCCAAGCTGTTCAGCCAGCGCAAGCTGTGTCAGTCCCAGTTTTGTCCGCATTGTACGGATTAGTCTGCCGGTTTTTACCTGATCCATTCGGATCACCTCCCTTGCGTTCTATTATACGGAAAACGGAGGAGAATACAATGAACGCTCCGTAGAGTTGCGGAAAATTGAGAATGGAGAATTAACGTAAGAGCGAACCTGCGGCATCCTGCTCCCAAACTTATCGGGAACACTTTTTCCGCTCGTTTATAGCGGTTTTCTGCACTTTTTAATTTGTTTCACTTACTCTTTGGCGCTCTTATCTCCACTGTTTCCGGGTGCTCCAGTGCCGTATGTGGTAATCTATGTGGTCAAAAACGCTTCCCGCCCGGTTTCCGGTGAACTGTCACCGGTGTCGGGCGGGAAGCGTTTTGTGTTTCAGACCGTCTGCATTGTAACTCTGAGCAGGCAGTTGTGCAAGTTGTTTCTACGCAGACAGCAACTCAAAGGTTGAGCCGCAATAGACAAAGAATAACCTCACACATTTGCCTTCTGGAGATAAAACTCACTCTCCGCAACTCGCGTCACAAAATCATACTCCGGCCGCGTTGCCTTTGAGGGCGAAATATTGTAACGCTTAAACACCGAACGAAAATATGCGAAGAACGCTCTGTCCTCCTCTGTCATCGGGGCAACCCAGCCGTTCTCAGCACCATGGGCTTCGATTTCCTCTAACTCTGCCATACGCTCTTTATCCATGTCAGTTGCTCCTTTCGGTGAACTTTCACCTGTACAAGCGGAAATCGTTTTGGACTGCCTAAATTGTAACTCTAATGGTAGGGGTGTGCAAGTGGTTTTCTGGGAGGATAGCAGCTCAAAGGTTGAGCCGCTATAGACAGAGAATAGGCAGGTAGATAGGCAGAGGTACTTTTCTTGCTCCCTGGGTATAAATCCCTTAATACAGGCATAATAGTAAGGGATTTATGGCACAGCCTATTGACTATTCTCTTATTTTTCGATATTATTTAAGGGAAAACGAAGAGAGGTGAGGGAATGAGAACCTTCAATTACTCCGCAATCAAGGAGCAGAAGTGGGACTCGGATGTTCTTGGCCTGATTGCGGCCATATACAAGGAAGCCGGCAAGCAGGAACTGTATTTGAAGCAGCGCCCAGAGGAACTCGAAAAACTCGTGGAAATTGCCAAGATACAGAGCACCGAGGCATCAAATGCCATCGAGGGCATCGTTACCACGAGTACCCGAATCCGGCAACTCGTCGAGGAGAAAACCACGCCGAGAAACCGTGACGAGCAGGAAATTGCTGGATACCGCGATGTGCTGAGTATCATTCATGAGAGCTTTGACGCGATACCAATTACGCAGAACTATATCCTGCAGCTTCACAAAATCCTGTACAGCCACATGAATAACCCGCTTGCGGGCCGCACAAAAAGCGTGCAGAATTATATCACTGCCACCTATCCGGACGGTCATGTGGAAACACTGTTTACGCCGCTTGCCCCTTATGAAACGCCGGAAGCGCTGGACAGAATCTGCGAGGAATACAACCGTGTGATTGGAAATATGGAACTGGAACCATTGATTGCAATTTTGGTTTTTGTCCATGACTTTCTGTGCATCCACCCCTTCAATGACGGAAACGGAAGAATGAGCCGCTTGCTCACGACGCTGCTTCTGTACCGAAACGGCTTTTATGTCGGCAAATATACCTCCCTCGAAGCCAAAATTGCTAAAAACAAGGACCTGTACTACAACGCGCTTGCACAGGCGCAAACCGGCTGGCACGAAGGCACCGAGGATGTAGTGCCCTTCGTCAAGTACCTGCTCGGGACGATCCTTGCCGCCTACAAAGACTTTGAAGATCGTATGGCACTTGTGGAAACCAAGCTGCCTGCACTAGAAATGGTGCGCAGAGCAAGCAAGAATAGAATCGGGCGGTTCAATAAGCAGGACATCCGGGAACTCTGCCCAACGCTCAGCGACAGTTCCATAGAGGGAGCCTTGCGAAAACTGGTCGTAGCCGGTGAACTGAAAAAGGAAGGACGCGGGAAGAATACCTGCTATTTCAGGCTAAATTAGATTCCGTTCAATAGGAGCAACTTTTTAGAGGATCGCACCTGTTCATACGAGCAGATGCGATACATTTTACCGTCTTAAAAGACCGTGTACAGTAGAGCTATAGACAAAGAAGAATCAATTTCCGCAGTAAGCATGAATAACCTGTGTAATGAACTTTGCTGTGCCTTTACCACCAGCTCTGTCTGAAATGCTCATCAGCCACAATATACGAAGAAAGTGAAAATGATTCTTGACAAGCCGTAAGGCAATTCATATAATTGTATTTGTACACGAGAAAAGTTAAAAGCGCATCGATTCGGTATATAGATTTTGTTTCACGATTTATATATTCCGGTCATATTGTATTTTCAACGGTTCTCTTGTACATATCAAGAGAGCCGTTTTATTTTGCTTCAAGACAGGAGGGATTTCCATGGATACGGCATTTATGCGAAAAACATTTGCGCTGATCGCAAAAGGATTGATTGAGAAAGAACAGCTTCTGCAGACGGAACCGACAAGGTATCCCTACAGCAAAGCCATGCAGCATGGGATCAACATGTTTTTGGCCGCAAGTCAATGGGCGGGGAGCCAAGCCGCTGTCGAGTATCCCGACGAGGTCTCTTTCCTTACGCATTTTATCACCAGACCTGTTGAGAAATGGTTCGATACATGGGAATCGGGAGCTGTCGAGCAATTGCATCTTCAGGAAGAGCCGTTTTATGCCTATGACGCCTTTGCGTATCAAAAAGCCGGTAACGTATATGTTCCCAGCTCGGATTGCTATGAGTTCCTGGAAACGCAGGACAGTGACATCATGAATGGAACAGATGAGCGTATTCTCTATGAAAAAATAATTACGTTAAGTCAAGAAGATTACTGCAGGGTCAGAAGATATATCATCGAGCATCCGATTATCACACTCGAGGATAGGCGCACCATGTCTCTTGAGCTGGCCGATGATCCGATGGCCAGAGATGCCTTCCAGTTTGCCTACGAGGAAATTACGGAGGAAAGCTACCGCTGTCCTCGGTGCGGATGGACGATGATGCAAGGAAAATACGGATACAGCTGTCATTCGACGCATTGCACAGATACCCTCCCCGAACTCACGGATGAGATGAAGCTGGATATTTCGGCTGGTGATCTCTATCGGTTAAAGAAAGGCATTATGCGGTATTTTGCCGCGCCGGGAAAGCTTGAACTTGAAATTGCGGCGTTTTGTGAGAAAAAGGAACTTCGATGGGCGTTGTGGCCGCAGATGGACCGCTATGATGTGGAGATCCGGTTCCCTGACGGGGATATTTGGGAAATCGATGCAAAGGCATATCGAAATCCTATCGCGCTCCGCACGAAGATTCAGAATGACGGTGGATTTCCTTCCGGGGACTATGCGCGCGGCTATTTTGCGATTCCCAACGAATATACGGTCAATCAGCGAAACTATACCGCGATCATCAACTGCGTACTGAAGGATCAAAAGAATGTAGAGTGCGTGACTCTGAAGACGCTGAAAACCGCAATTACGAAGAAGGAGGCAGCATGCAATGATGAATAAGAGCAGGGACGGCTGGTACGCTCCGCTTGCGGCACGATTTCAAGGCATGGAAGAGCCTATGCCGCTTGCCAGATTTGCGGCGATCGAAGCGATTCTGCATTTGCTTGCCTTGAATGCACCGGCCACCGATCCGGCAAAAGCCTATCTGTTATTTACCCAATATCAGCTTATTGGCACAACGGCGTGTACGGCTATGGAACACACCTTGCAGCAGGCCCGGCACACATTGGGTTACTATCGTTCTCAAAAATACTGGCAGGATGATTTGCGGGCATATCAGGATCCGAAATATGATGCAGTTCGCGCTTTTTCGTTTGAGAAATCGGGGGAAAGTCGTTCGTTTTCCAAAGCAGAGGGGGAATATCCCTATCCGTATAAGCAGCGCCAAAGGGAGTGGGAACGATTTTGGACGGAAAGACTTGAAGAAGCCAAGCCGACTTCTTATGCCGGAGCCGGAACATATCGCTATCCGTATCTGAATCTGGAAACCGGGGAAACCGAAACTGTTTCAGTCAGATTTGACAGTGACTGTACCGCACCCGTTCCACCGGGAATTCCTGAAAAGGGACGCAGAGAACCAATTTCCGTCACTCTGGACGAACTGCTGAACACCGCAAAGGAAATGGCCGGGATGCATCCCGGTGACCCGTGCTGCGAGATTTTATCGACCAATATTCTCAAGCAGATCAATGAGGCTTCCGTCAGTACATGTACGAAGCTCACGATTTTTGAGGTCGTCAATATCGTTGGCATGGTTGGCGCGGGCAAATCCACGCTGATCAAGGTGTTGGCATTTTGGTGTCATAAAAATGGGTACCGGATGACGATCGTTGTTGACACGGTAGCCGAAGTCATGAACCTGCAGAAATATTTATCAGCCTTTGGGGTTGAGGCAAGCCCGTTGATTGGCCGCGGTGAAAGGCTAAAATATATCAATCAGGTCGCGCAGCCCTGTGAGACCTGTTTGCCGGCAGAATTTTCTCAATACTTAACGCCGTTATGTTTGGTTGATGGGATGGATGCGCAGCATAGTGAAGCGGTCGCTTTCGGCAAAGAGCCATGCTACGCCCTGAAAAAAGGGAACAAGAATCACCTGTGTCCGTATTTTCATCAGTGCCTGGGCACCAGAATGCTCCGTGAATGCTATACCGCTTCCGTTGTTATCACAACAGTTGCGGGCTTTGCGGCATCTCGGGTAGGAGCGCAGCGGGAAACCTTTCTGGAGTTGGTAATGCGCGGCTTTGATGTGGTCGTCTTTGATGAAAGCGACAGAGTTCAAAAAACGCTTGATCACTTTTTTATGCCGGAAACGAGCTTTAACAGCTATATCCGCGAATGTGCCGAAGATTGCAGCGCCTATATGCGGCTGAGCAGCAAACGCAGAGAGGAGAATCTGGCCGAGCAGAGATACGATGAAATGCAGCGCCAGAGCGTGACAGTCCTGAGCTGTCTCGTAAAATCTCTGCACCATGAATTGGGTACATGGAAGAAAATTGCGCATGGCGATCCTTTCTCGGCACTTACCCTCTTAGAGGATATGTACCGGGATGAGTCGGAATATAGAATTCCATATGCCGTCTATCAAGCCATCTATGACCTGATCGATATGCAGGATGAAGACGGCATCCGTCAAAGTACGCTATGGGCCGTTCTTGAGAGCTCCTGCAAGAGTACCGACGAGACGTTCTTTAACCAAATGTACCGCGTTTGGCTGAATGAGCTGGGCGATGATTTTTCGCGGTCTGAGAAGGATAAAGTGAAACAAATCCAAGATGCCCGCATCAAGCTTATTTTGCGGCTCATTTATTTTGATCACTTTATCCGAGACCTCAGCGATGCGTATGAGGCCAGCCATGAAACCTCTTACGGACAAAATGAGCTGTTCGGATTCCTGCAGACCCGTTTTCGGCAGCAGCAGTATTTCCTACCCTCTGCGCTGTGCGGCAACCTGTTCGGCCTGAAAAAGACAGACGACGAAGACATTATTCTGTTCCGCCAGTTCGCGTTTGGCCGAAGCCTGATGAAGGATCTTCCGTATCTGCGCACTGACGCACAGGGCGATCCTGCGGGTCCTCATGTGATCATGTTGTCCGGTTCCAGCTGGGCGGAGGGCTCCTATGAGTACCACATCAATCGGCCGGTGAACTATATCCTTGAGGCAGATTGTGAGAAACGCGCATTTTTAGAGAAAACGCGTTTCTTTGAATCCGGTTTTCCGGAGCGTATTTCCGGTGCGTCGGATGATCAGCGCATGGTGCAGCTGCGGTTTGCGACCGAACGGACTGTCGATCTGATCGTCAGAGAATATGAGAGAAGGACCGGGAAGATCCTGCTGGTCGTCAACAGCTATGTTCAGGCACAGGAAGTACAGCGAACACTGGAGACGGCCCTGCGGAAGGTCAATTGCCCTGCACAGGTTTGCCGGATGATCTCTGATGCCGTCAGTAGCGAGAATGTTCAGGGAACGGTGCGCCGGGGGGAGGTCAGCCGGTTTGCCGGGATGAAAGAGGAGATCCTGATTGCGCCCGCTATGGCGATCGAACGCGGACACAACATTGTCGATGAGTACGGCCACTCTGCCCTTTGCGCGGTGTTTTTCATGGTGCGGCCGATGGCTGTTCCTGACGATATCCAGCAGAAGGGCAGCAAGCTCAATGGATTTGTGGAATCCCACTGTCATCGGGGGCCACAGGAATCTCTGTTCGCATACAATGTGCGCATCCGGCAATTTGCGGCACAGCAGTGGGCCAAGATGAGCAAAAGCAAATCGTTTGGTTTGGCTGAGCTGGATACCGAAGAGCGGAAAGATGTGGTTGCAACACTGTTTGTTTTGATCCTTCAGATTTTTGGCCGGTTGGCGCGTGTAACGGATGTGACAAAGCCGGAACCGCATGTTTATTTTATTGACGGCGCATTTCGCGGCCGCGAAGAAAAGCAAGGTGACTTTGACTGTCTCTCCGAGTTGGGCAGGTACTTAGATGCATTGATGACCTGCAAAGACAGTGCGGAAATTGCCGAAACGCTGTATGCTCCATTTTATAAAGCTTATCGAAAGGACATTCCGTATGAATCATAAAATCTATCCGCTGGCATATAAACTGTCTCCCAAACAAACCTGCACCCTGTATTATTTGGGGTTTCCCACATCCTGGAAAGCGGTCCTGCTAAACATCGCACGGAAGACGAACCCGAAGTTTAAGGATGAGTATGGACTTCCAACGAATGCGCTGAAGAAGCTGGTCGACAGTTGGATGGAAGGTATCATCGCTTTAGCTCCGCTAAAAAAGGACAGCCATGATGAGCGTTGGCTTACGTCCTGCTATGAATACTCCGAGGAGAATTTGCGGGCATTGTGCGGCATTATTATGACCTGGGTAAAAGCCACATATGTCACGTCTTCAAGAGTAAACCCCATAGCAAAAAAACTCGCAAAAGAATTTTGCGATACGATGAATTGGGAAGAACTTGCGGCGGTTCGCTCCACGGACGAAGTCTGTCTTACGCTTGAGAACGGAACGGTTTGCGAAGCCGCTTATCAGGCGATTCCGCTTCTGGCGATCAACCGTTTGTTGGGAAAAGAGATTACCCTGAGCGGGCAAACGCTACACCTGTGCTATGCCGCCAAGAATCAGCTGGTCAGCGATCCGATCACGGATATGAAAAGTCATCATCAATACTCTTTTGTATTTGATCTATCTGTACAGACAACTCCTCCGGGAAGAAAAGCGCTGCTGCTGTGCCAGATGAGCATTCGCCGCTGGATCCCCGATAACCGCAATAAAGAGCGGCCCCCGTTTTTAACGAATGCGGTCAATTCCCATATCAAGATCTCAGAGGACAAATATTGTCAAGTGCCCATTGTCTATGGTTACGCTGCCAAGCAGCCCGTATGGAAAGAGCAGGACGAGGAGTGCTACAACATTTGGGGATATGAGCAATTGCCATCGGCGGAAGCTGTTGTGAAAAATCCCGCGGCATACGCGGGAAAAATTCTCCTTCCCTATAAAAACGGCATGGCCGGCTTTGTGGCTCCCAAAATCGGAACAGGCGTGTCCGTTGTTGACAAGGCGTCACTGTACCAGTCGGTGTCTGCTCTGCTCGGTGATATGATTTGTGAGCAGCCCGAAGCGGAGCGGGTCATGCTGCGAGGACAGAAACTCAAAAAATATGACTCTCCGCAGGAATACGAGGATCCTGAAGTTTTCCGGAACTGGGTCAGGCAATGCGCCGCGACAGACCAAATCACATTCGAGCTGTATGGCCTGTGGAAGGATGCTTTACAGCAAAGACTGCTGAAACAGATCCAGGCCAAAATTGAACGGGATTTTGGCGATGAAAAGGATATATCCAGCCTGAAAGTGCGGTATGTGTGTAAAGAAACCGGCAGTCTTGCCGACGAAATGCCGGACAATAAAAGGCAAACGCAGATTACGCGATGCGGCGAAATCGTTAAGCAATTAGGCGATACCAATGGGGTAACGGCTTGTATGTTCGTTTTGCCCGGGCAAGAAAACTATGGCGCTGGCGATCCGAAATCCGTCCTTCGCAATGCGTTTGCCCAAACGGGACGAGTTGTGCAGTTCGTTACCCCGGAGGAGGATGCCAGCCAGAACAAAATTGAAAATGCTGTGTATGACCTCTATCGGCAGTTGGGTGTTGTAACCCTGCTGGATTCTGAACGGGACCAGCCTGATTTGGCGCATACACCCTGTGTGGGGATGCATTTGTGTACGCAAGTTCATGGGATCTCCAATAAAGCGCGTTTTCTTCCGTTTTACATTACGGTTGATTTGATAGAGGGAAAGACGCAGGTACATTGTGACGCGTTCTCAAAGCGGACGGTCTCTTATCGGGAAGCGTGCCTTGAGATGGCGCGGCTTTTCTGGAACAGCGATTTGGAACAGCGCTGTGTTGCCGCAAGCCGCACCCCCGCGAAGCAAAAACTCATAGAGCTGAAAAACCGGTACGATACACCGGAAAACAGAGTGCTGGTTTTGGTACAATCCGATGGAGATACACGGGTAGTATGGGGCGGTATCTCCGACAAGGAGATCGGCGGATATGACAGGGCAGAGGCGTATTACCCGACTCAGGTAAACGTCGGGACACCGCATAGTCCGTACTTACTCTCCTTGGCTGATTCAGGCGTGCGGATCGTCCGGATCAGGAGCAATCAGGAAGTTCCGGATTATTTCACGGAGTTGAGCGCGAAAGCTTCTGACGAAAATTTGCAGCGTTCTTCCGCATCGGGTATTTTTAAATACGAGGATGTGTATTGGGGCATTCATACGAAGCCGAACGATATGCGCTATACACATAGTCTGAAAGAATCCAAGATCGATTACCCCAAACATTTCTTTGCCGAAAAGGACATGATTGAATTGTACCCATTGCAGCTTCAACCGGGGGATGATGCAGCAAGCTGGATCTTCTATACCAACGCATTGAGAGATCTTCCGATTCAGTACAATCAGTCGACGGTTCTGCCCCTACCACTCCATTTGGCAAAAGGCCTTGAAGAGTATCTTTTCAAGGTATAAGTAGATAATACAAAAGTAGGCATCACCTCAAAAATAGAGGTGGTGCCTACTTTTCATTTCAGTTTTGCAATGAGATTAATTAGGGGGAATGCCTATTTTAATATGATAAATGGCTAAATGTGTGTAAAATTTTCCGAATTAGTAGTAGTTCAGGTAAGTTGCCAGAGATAAAGAGATACGCCCCAAAACGCTAACTGAGATTTATGCTCGCCTTACCCGAAGAAATACTGCTTCATATCTGAGACACCGCCATCCTTATCGCAGAACCACTCGTAATCAGAGTGGCAATTTTGGCAGTGAGCAATTACATCGAATCCGCCGGGTGAATGTTGGTTGTCAGTAATGCTCATGCCCTCCAAGGGCTTCCCACAGGCGGGGCACGGTCTGATCTTCCTTGCCTGACGAGTGGCACGCTCTCTCTGCTCTGTTTCAAGTGCATCTAAAAGACCCTGCCAAAGATTTGGATTC
>CABRZL010000070.1 GCA_902475435.1 uncultured Eubacteriales bacterium
ATTGCCTAGCACAAAGAAGGTGATCATTAAAGAAGATGTCATAGCCACATCCCCGGCGGTCCAGCCCTTGTCGGCCATCACATAGGGCTGAAAAACGGACCACATATAAAGAATACCAATGCAAAGCATGATGAGCAGTCCGGCAATAAGGCATGTGTATTTCTGTGTTTTTTCGCTCAAGTTGTATACACTCCTTCAAAAAATATCATTGCTTAACTTCATTATAATGTCGGATGCGGCAAAGGGAAGCAATTCTTTTTTCTCCTGTTACAACCAGCTAAAATTGTGATAAAAGAAAAAAGAGTTGTTACAAAGCAGATTTTGTGATAAAATAAACGAAAGATGGAATGAGATTGGAGGTGCAGTCTGGCTATGCTCAACGAAGCGTCAATTCGTTGCTTTTTGACAGTTGCACAGACTTTGAGTTTTACTGAAGCTGCAAAAATTATGTATATGACACAGCAGTCGGTTAGCAAGTATATTGCAAAGATGGAAGAGGATTTGGGGTACCAGCTATTTATTCGTACGCATCATTACGTGGTGCTGACGAAAGCTGGAGAGAAATTTTATGATTTCTTTCGCGAAATGAACCAAAAATACAACGAAGTTATGGAAGATGTAAAGCAATACTATAACAGTATGTATAATTCCCTGCATATTGGATATTTGGAGTGGTTGGAAATTTCGTCCAGTATAAGCAAAGCGCTTCGTATGGTGCAACAGAGCAATCCTGCGTTAAAATTTGTCGGCGAGAAACATCCGCAATATGAACTAAACGAGTTGTTTCTGGATCGAAAACTGGATCTTATCATTACCTATAAGGAGTTTGCGCCAAAGGGAACGGGACTGAAAAAGCTGAAAATCATGGATACCCCGTTGGTGTTGCTTGTATCGCCGGAAAATCCGAAGGCAACTGACGACGCTACCGTGGACGACTTTCGTCATGAACCGTTTATTAAGGCAGCTTCCAGCAGGGAATCATTGTCCGAGAGCAAGAATCGTGCACGCCGCCAATGCCGGGAGTTGGGGTTTGCGCCTTCTGAGATTGTGATTTCACCCAATTTGGAATCAGCATATATGGCGACCGAATTTGGACAGGGGGTTTTAGTGTCTACCATGCTGTCTCGTATGAGTCTCCATAGTGAACTGAAATGCTATGATATCGGGGTTACAGAGGAACTGCTGTGTTTTTGGCATGAAGACCAGGAAAATCCAGAGGTTGCGGCATTTGCCTCTGTACTGGAGCATGTGCATCAATAAAATGGAATACCCCAATCCGCAACGGGATTGGGGATGTTTATAGACTTGAGAGCCAATGTGCGGCTTCACGACGGCTGTGGAATATGTGAACAGTGATTCCGGGGGCATCTCGTAGCATGGCTTGGTATTTTTTGCGGTGCAGTTTGGGGAAATGCCATATGCTGTGAATAAAATCCCAATCAAACCGTTCCGGACAGTTGCCGCCCATGTCAGGACGGCTTTTTCCATAGTTTTTTATGATTCGGAGAAATGCGCCCCAAAGACACAGGAGCCTGGGATAATCCAAGTACAAAACGGTGTCGCAATATTTGAGCCGCAGTGGAAGTGTACGACCATAATTTCCATCAATAATCCAATGTGTTTTTTGGAGTTCGCTTAGGAGCTTGGCGTCAAATATATCGGAAGGAACTGAAACCCAATTGTCGTTCCAATATAATTGATCCAGGTGAGTTAAGGGAAGCCTGGTTTTTGCAGCAAGCTGTAGCGAGAACGTGGTCTTTCCGCTCCCGGGACTTCCAATGACAAGAATACGATCCATCCTAATCACCGGGGGTTACCACCGGCTGGTAAGCACTTTGTATTTTTGCGTATACCTCTGGCAGATGCTTCTGCATGTCTAAGCTTTTCATATCTGGACCAGTCCAAATGTGGAACGTTCGGGCCGTACCGCACAGCTGGTTGTTGAACCATGTTTCATAGCGGAGTTCCAGCTTTTTAGGGGCATAGGATGTTAGGCGCGTGCGAATGACAACCCTTCCGGGATAGGTGGCAGGGGCTTTGTATTTGAGATCCAGTTCAACCAGTGGAGGGTTAATACCTTTGGCGTTCATGTTCTCATAAGAAAAACCCATCTTCTCAAAGAAATCCATGCGTGCAATCTCATACCAGATAGGATAGACGGCATGGTGTACGATGCCCATTCGGTCACAATCAGGGTAACGTACGTCAATCGAGGTTTCAGTAATCATAAAATCCCTCCTAATTTTGCTTTGATTATACCATAAAAGCATGGAAATGTATAGAAAAACGGCCTCTGCTAAGCAGAGGCCAGTTTCAATTACTTATTTTGCATCTCTCTTTTTGAGATAGCGATTGATGTAGAGCATCAGGAAAACAGGAATTACGGCTGTAATGGCGCCCATGATGAAGGTAGGCATAATACCAACAGCAGTGGCCGTATCCACATTCACAGATGCTTTAATAATATTGTTGGCAATAAAGTTAAAGAAAACAGAACTGAAGCCAAGCGCCAACATGGCTACACCGTAATTTGTGCCGGAGTTCTTGGGACCAAACAGGTCTGTGCATAGTGCGGCATTAACAGCGGAGGGGCCACCATAGGCAAAGGCGATGATGGCGATGGTGATAAAATAACCGTAGCCGCCGATAAAAGTGGTCAGAATGGCACCGACTAAGGTGATACCGCACAAAACATACATGGTGTTGAAACGACCAATTTTGTCGGACAAAGTAGCCATAATCAGCCGTCCGGCGGCGTTGGTAATACCGGTAAAGGATACACAGAATACAGCAACGCTGGGATCCAGTCCCCGGACAATGCCAAGATCTTTAATTAAGGGCACGCAAAGATTCCATGTTCCGTTAATAAAGAAAATGGAGAAAAACAGAGCCCAGAACGCGGGGATTTTCATGGATTGCCCCAAAGTATAGTTTACACTGCCGGAAACGGTTGCCTTGGGGAGATGCAGACTGTCAATGTATTCCTGATCGGGCAGAGAAATAAAGCAGCAAGCCACAAGTCCCAGTACTGCGAACACACCAGCCAGAATCAGAAAAACGGGGGTGAAATCTACAATACCTTCCGCATTGCGGAACATATCCATGAGCCATGTAGACAGGGGAGTAAAAACGACTGTGGATAGACCAAATGCAGAGCATGCCAGACCGGAGGCCAAACCGCGTTTGTGGGGCAGCCACTTCTGGATGCAGGAAATGCAGGCACCGTAAGCAAAACCAGAGCCCAGTCCAGCCATAACGGCATATGTAACATTCAACAGGGCGATGGTGCTGGGGGTTAACACAGCGGTGAGAGCAATGCCCACAGAGAATAAAATGACACCTAAAACACAGGTGAGCTTAGGGCCTTTCTTATCGTTGAGAAAGCCGCCGATCAAATTACCGAACACAAAGGTTAAAATCATGTAGGAGGAAACCATGCCGGCGGCACTGTCGCTCCAGGAAAAGGATTTTACAATGTCGGCACGCAAGGCGCTCCAAAGATACAGGATACCCACGCAGAGCTGGACAACCAGACATGCGATAATGGAGATCCATGGGTTCTTACGTTTTTTCAATGTGATCCCTCTTTCACTTCTTATTTTTTTCGTGTATTACACATTATATCACTAGTTATGCATTCTGTCTAGTAACAACAAAAAGAGAAGCAAACAAAATCCTCTGGTTGTGACCAGAGGATTTTCGGCATATTGCCAGAGGTTACTTTTTTAATAGCATCAATGAATTGGGGGGGAAATGTACGTCTACCAATTTTTGAGGAATGGGGTACGCTGTGTTTTTTGGGAGCATCCAGTGAATTGGCGTGCCATCGCAGCCAGGTTTCTTTAATAAAAGGACATATTCAAACGTATCTTCAATAATGTTTGCGATCTCCATTTTAAAGACATTGGGGCCTGGCTTTTCCGCTTTCTGGATATGATGTCCACGGATACCAACAAGATCGCCGGTGTGTGAACCGGCTAATTTGAGATCTACCCCCCAATCATCTGCATGGAATGTTGTGGAGTCGTTTTGATATGACAGTGCAGAGATCCGGCTAAAGTTTTTACAGCCAGTTAAAAGCGCTGCATGATAGGTTTTAGGATTTTGAAAAACAGCGTGCTTTTCATCCAGGGCGTCAATATGTCCGTTGTCATAAATTGCAACACGCTGTGCCATGCGAAATACCTCGTCACGACTATGGCTCACCAGAAGTGTAGTACCTCCAAAGTCGCGAATGATATCCAAAACCTCACGTTCCATCTGATCCCGAAGGTGAGAATCCAGAGCAGAGAAAGGTTCGTCCAGCATGAGAAGGCGCGGCTTACCAACGAGAATGCGAGCCAATGCTGCCCGCTGCTGTTGCCCGCCTGAAAGCTGTGCGGGGATGCGGTCCCCAAGACCAGTAAGCTGAAAACGATCCAATGCGGCCAGAGCAATTTTACGTTTTTCTGCTTTGGAACCGGATCGTACGCCGGTCATGATATTTTGCAATATGGTCATTGTAGGGAAGAGCGCATAGTTTTGAAACAGTAATCCCACCTGGCGCTGCTGGGGCGTTAAATTGATTTTTTGCTGGCTGTCATAAAATGTGGTGCCGTCTACCACTATTCGGCCGCGATCGGGGGATTCGACGCCGGCGATGATACGGAGTGTCATGCTTTTTCCGGAGCCGGATCCACCCAGCAGGGCCAAAACTTCATTCCCAGCAGTAAAAGAAACTTTCAGGTGGAATGTGCCCAAATTTTTTTCGACGTCCACTTCAATCATATTACCAATGCCTCCTGCCTTTTCCGCCGGTTATGAGATTCATAAGAAATACAATAAAAAATGCAATCAGCATTACGATGACTACCCAGACGCCGGCGGTCAGATAGTCTCCGTTTTGGGAAATGGCTGTGGCAATTTTCTGAGAAATCGTTCCGGTTTTTCCGGCGATATTGCCAGCCAGCATAGAGGTTGCACCATATTCCCCCAGGGCGCGCGCAAAGGTTAAAATAGTACCGGAGGCAATGCCGGGGCCCGCTGTGGGAACGACCACGCGCCAAAAAATTTCCAATTCAGACATACCAAGGGTTCTTCCCGCGTAAATGAGGTTAATATCATTTTGTTCAAAAGCTGCGCGGGCATTCCGGTACATAAGGGGAAAAGAAATAACGGATGCGGCAAGAATGCAACCAAGCCAAGTTTGGACGACTTTAATCCCGACTTGTTCATAGAGAAATGCGCCAAAGGGCCGGCGCAGAGAAAAGAGCAGCAACAGGAAAAAACCTGCTACAGTAGGAGGCAGCACCATGGGGAGGGTTAAAATCCCATCAACCACGGCTCTAGCCCGTCCGTTCAGCTTTAATACTTTTCTGGCAGCAAAAAGGCCAAGAAAAAAACACAGGATGGTGGCCACAATGCCGGTTTTCAGGGAAATCAACAGAGGGGACCAATCCAATTTTTTTAATACATCCATGAGATTTTCCACATTTGACACCTCTCACAGGAAAGGGGATGGTGAAAAACCATCCCCTTTGTTTTTTTCAGTTTAACATGGTTTTGTGTCTGCGTCAATCTACATTGCTGAGGAACATGTAGTTTTCAAAAATCTCGATAACCTCGGGAGTCTGCAGGAAAGCATAGAAATCATCAGCAGCTGCAGTTACGGCGTCATCGGCCTCAGCGTTTTGCACGCGGCACATGGGATAAATAATTTCACCAGTCAAATCAGTGGGAACCATCTCCAGAATTTCGATGTCATCAATCCGGGAGTAGGCATCGGAATAGTATACAGCACCGACTTCGTTTGAACCTTCTGCAACAGCCTCCAGCGTCTTGGAGACATTGGAAGTTTCATTGATTGTTAGACCACCCAGCGCATCAGAAACCTCTTGAGAGGTGATTTCAGCCGGATCCAGGGAGGTGTCCAGAATTCCGAGAGCCTGTAAAGCAACGCGGGTATATTTTCCGGCAGGAACAGAACTGTCAGAAAGCGCCATTGAGGAAGCGTCGCTCAAATTTTCCAGGCTTGTAACCGTTGTGCCGGAGTCTTTATAAGTAATGAGAGCCAACTGGTTTTTCAAAAGATCCACACGGGTGCCTTCTATATTCAGACCGTCTTCTTCCAATGTATCCATCTGCTGAGTAGCAGCGGAGAAGAAAATATCACAAGTGAAACCTTCTTGAATTTGTGTGAGCAGAGTACCGGAGGAATCTGCGTTAAGCGTAACCGTTATGTTGGGCTGAGACTCACTATATAGTTTGACAATGTCTTGAAATGCGTTGTCTAAGGATGCGGCGATAAATACTTGAATTTCAGCGGCTTCCAACTCTGAAGCGGGGGCTTCTTCTGCGGACGTGGGCTCAGAGGGCTCCACATTAGAATCGGCAGGAGCAGACGTTTCGGAAACAGCAGCTTCAGAAACAGGTGCTTCTGTGGCCGCTGAAGTTTCTGAGGATAAAGTAGATACAGTGCTGTCAGAGCTTCCACAGGCGGTCATGGAACAGACCATGACACACGCCAATAACAGCGATAAAAATTTTTTCATAATTCTGGTCCTTTCTGTTTTGTTGTGTTTTGTTTGATAGCGTTATTATAATAGACAAATATAAAAAACGCAACAGAACAAAAAACAATAAAACGAAAATTTGTTACAACAAATAGGTTGTTACATGATCTAAGAAAAAACCATGTACATCCTCGATTGGCTATGATAATATTGGTTATATGTAGGCTTGTTTTGACAAGAATGCGTATAGACAGTATTTGACATTACAATGGGAAATATTATAATTTTGATATATAAAATTGGGAGGGAGCTTTATGGAACAGGAACTGCTGACTGCGCAGGAGGCTGCGGAGCTCTTGAAGGTCAAAAAAGCTACGGTTTATGAAATGGTGAAACGAGGCGAGATTCCGGCAGTAAAGATTGGTAAACAGGTTCGGATTGATCGTAATGATCTAAAAAAAGTATTACAGCCTGCAGCGGTAAAAGAAAAACAAGCTGCGACGCTGGGCATTGTGCTTTGCGGACAGGACAGCTGTTTGAATATGATTGCAAATTATATTTCGATGCTGCCCGGCGCAGAGCCGATTCTTCGGAGTTATGCTGGAAGTTATAACAGTTTGCATCAGCTTTATCTGGGGAAAGCGGATATTGCAACCTCGCACCTTTGGGATGAGGAAACACAAAGCTATAATTTTCCTTTTATTACGCGGCTTTTGCCGGGAATGCCGGTGGTTGTGGTTCGGTTGATGGGACGAACCATGGGAATTTATATTGCGAAAGGGAACCCTAAGCACATTACTGGTATTGACAGCTTACAGTCTGGTAAAATCCGTATGGTTAATCGTGAAAAAGGAAGCGGTACCCGTATTTTGCTGGATGAGAAGCTCAAGGTTTATGGCATTGACAGAAGAAATATTCCGGGATATTTTCAAGAATATAACGATCATTTGTCGATTGCCGGGGCAGTTGCCCGCGGAGAGGCGGATTTTGGAATGGGAGCAGAAACTGCGGCTCGACAGGTGGACGGTGTGGATTTCGTACCAATACAGACTGAATGGTACGATCTGGTGTTTCCGCAGGAGCGGCAGGGGGAACCTACTTTTCAGATATTGATGGAATATTTGACGGGGCCGAGATTTCGCGAGGAAGTGGCCGCTACAGGTCCATATGACGTGTCACAAACGGGAAAGGTGTTTTTTCTGTGAAAACTATTTGTGTCATACTGGCAGGGGGGAAGTCACGCCGCATGGGGCGGGATAAGGCAATGCTGCCACTAGGCAATCAAACGTTTTTGTCGCGGTTGATTTCCGAATATTCTATCAGATTTTCTGTGTATGTTTCTGTTGGGACAGCTGGGAAATTTCCGTGCCCTGGAGCGGAAGAGCTGGTGGATCTTCGGCCAGGTGCCGGGCCGTTGGCGGGATTGGAAGCTGCGTTTTCCCAAACAGATGCCGATGCGGTGTTTTTAACAGCAACGGATCTACCTTGTGGATCGGTGGAGTTGGCGAACCATCTGCTCAAGGAGCTTGGGGAAGCGGATGCCTGTGTAATTTGCCGCAGGGACGGAAAGCCAGAGCCGACGTTTGGCGTTTATCGCCGAAATTGTCAGAAAGCTGTAAAAATGCTTTTGGACGAAGACCAACGGACATTTCGAACCTTGTTTGACCGGATTCACGTTCGCTGGCTTTACGAAAAGGAACTTGCAGAATTTCCACTGGAACAACTTCTGCAGAACATAAATACTCCGGAAGAATATGAAAAGCTGCAAAGATTTTGTCAAAACGATCAATAAAAATGTTGTGGGGTTACAACTTTATCGGTGTGACAAAACCATAGATTTCTTGTTTCAAGTTGTGATGAAATTCGATATAATATTAGGTGTAAAACCGGCGAAAAGGAGGCCAGCATTATGGCGGATAAATTTACACCGGATCAACAAAGTATCGTATCTTTCAGCTTGATGGGGCCTGAAAGCGGAGCCCCTTGTCAAGTGGATTCCAACAATGGAAAGATTACTCGGATCCGTCCGTATTTTTATGATAAAGAGTATACCGATAAAAACTGCAATCCATGGAAGATTGAAGCGAGAGGGAAAACATTTCAGGCGCCGGATCGGGTAACGATTACGCCATTTGGATTGGGCTATAAATCACGCGTATATTCTCCCAACCGGGTTATGTATCCGCTTAAGCGGGTGGACTGGGACCCCAATGGAGAGCGGAACCCGCAAAATCGCGGAAAATCTAAATATGTCAGAATCAGCTGGGACGAAGCTGCTCAGATTGTAGCGGACGAACTAAAACGGCAGAAGGAGAAATATGGCCCTGAGGCCGTGCTCTGCCAGGCGGATATGCACGGGGAAGGAAAAAACGTAGCGCCCAGTCATGGTTGTCCCAACCGTCTGCTCTCCCTTATGGGTGGCTACACCCTTCAAATGCGAAATATGGATTCCTGGGAGGGCTGGTTCTGGGGCGCCAAGTATGTCTGGGGGTGCGAACCTGTAGGAGAAATGGCGCCGCAGACGAACCTGTACCCAGATATTGCAAAACACTCTGATTTGTTGCTGTTTTGGGGGTGTGACCCGGAGACTACGCCGCTCGGAGTTGTCAGCCATATGCCGTCCCGTTTGTGCTATTATCTCAGCGAGATCGGCCTCAAAAGCGTTTATGTGTGTCCAGACCTAAATTATGGCGCCGCGGTTCATGGGGATAAATGGATTCCTATTTTGCCTAATACGGATGTAGCGCTGCAGCTGGCCATCGCTTATATCTGGATTACAGAGGGAACCTATGACAAGGAATATATTGCAACACATGCTTATGGCTTTGACAAGTTTGAGGATTATGTCCTGGGTAAAGAGGACGGTATACCCAAAACTCCGGAATGGGCCAGTGGGAAATGCGGTGTAAAGGAGTGGACCATTAAGGCGTTGGCCCGGGATTGGGCAAAAAAGACCGCTTCCATTATCCATGGCAACGGCGGTTGCTATATACGTGGGCCGTATTCTTCAGAGCCTGCCCGGTTGGAAGTTATGCTGTTGGGGATGCGCGGCGTAGGAAAACCGGGGGTTCATCAGGCGAAGATGATAGAGTGGAGTTTATGGAATCGGGATTATCCAGTGCCCTATCAGGGGAAATTTGTACCGAAAATCACTGCGATAGCAGATCCGCTGCGGCCTGTAGATGGCGATGTAGATCCGAAGATCAATATGAATCGCTTTGTGCTTACAGAAGCTCAGAAGCAGCGCGCTCCGGAACTCATTGACCTGTTTAAGCAGCTTCCGGCACCAAAGCAGTTTATTCCTCGATGCTGTATCCATAAGGCAATTTTAGAAGGACATGCAGAGTGGCGGGGGCTTCAATGCTTTTCCTCCTCTCAGCAGCCTGATGCCAACAACTATCGTTACCCAACACAGCAGTATCAGTTCCAAAAGATGCAATATCCAAGACCGGGCCTCAGCCGGGTTCACATGATTTGGACGGATGCTCCATGCCAAACGACCTGTTGGAATGATGGGAATTTGACCATGAAAGCATTTCAGGATCCATCGATTGAATGCATTGTCGCACAGCATCCTTGGCTGGAAAATGACTGTTATTTTGCAGATATTATTTTCCCCGTGGTAACAAAGCACGAGATGAACGATATTGGAAACGACATGTCCTCCGGTAATTTTACTTCCATCTATTTAGAAGAGCCATGCTGTCCGCCGGTGGGAGAATCACTCAGTGATTTTGATGTATGCGCCAAAGTGGCGGAAAAGCTTGGGCCGGAGTATTATAATGCTTATACCGGTAATATGAGTGAAAAAGAACGAGTGCGTTTCTTTTATAAAGCAACTGGATGCGAGGAGTATATGACCTGGGAAGAGTTTCGGCAGCGTAAGATTTTTGTGGTGCCGTGTAAGGAACAGGAAGAGCTGGACAAGCTCCCAGCCGGCCTCTATAATTTTTATCGCGATCCAGAGAATAATCCGTTGTCCACGCCCACAAAAATCTTAC
>CABRZL010000071.1 GCA_902475435.1 uncultured Eubacteriales bacterium
GACAGCCTTTAATGCAATTTTGTATAAGGATTCGTTTAATTCCCAGGTTTCGTACCTGCATGGAATGAATGTTTGCGCCTTATACATCTCGTTGATCTCAGCATCGGTGTATCTGCCAAAGAAGTGGAATAACAGTGCGCCCAGTGTAAACACATTTGTAACTGTGTCAATGTCCGCTCCAAATATGTACTCCTCAGGTGCCTTCATACGTTTTGTTCCCCAGAAATCCTTGCCTATATCATTCACCGTGGGGATTTTTCTGAAAAGGTCAATATCGCAGATTGTTACAACATCGCGCTCAAAATCGTACATAATACTCCCATCGTAAAAGTCAACGGCTACATAGCCTTTTGATTCAACAAAAAGGAGAAAATCGAAAATGCGTTGAAAGGCGTCCAGCTTTTTGCCGATTGGCAACGCTTCAAATCGATTCCGTGGCGGTGTAATATGTTTCTGGGCGTATTTTTCAAAATTCCAATGATCGAACAAACAGTCTCCGTCAACCCACTTGAAAACCAAAATATACAGATTACCATACTCAAAATATTCAAGCAATTGAATCAAACAGGGATGCACTAAATCTGTATATATGGGGATGGCTGCCTTCAATGTATTGACAGCTTCCTTCGTACCCGTACATGACTGTGAAGTCCTTGCCCCGGCAACTTTTATAAAGTATTTAGTTTTTCCGTTGTCTGTTCCAAAACTGATGTTACCGGAATCATTTTGAGAAAACACACAAAATACGCATCCATAGCTGCTTAAAAAAGAAAAATCCGCGGCCTCTTTCATTGGGAAAGAAATGTCGTCAATTTTTTGGATAACCATCTTAGTCCTCCTTAGATTTGGAGGACCTATTTGAATAAAGTCCTCCGTATATATGTTGTGGTACTTAATTTCATAAGCAATCATCCCCTTTGAATTAGGATATCTATGAAAACACAGGTTTCCCTGTAGAATGGTATTTTGTAATATGGAAAAGCTTTACTCCTGTTTTGAAAGAAATGGACCTATATACAGAATATTTTGCGTTTTGCAAAAGACAGATATAAAAAAGTCAAGTTTCCATGAAACTTGACTTTTTTGTCTGACGGACACGATAGGTATGATGATACAACACGAACGCAAAAGTCACAATCAATTTTATAATGGATTCATTTTTTCTTTGATCTTGTATATACCGTACTAACATTACAGATCAACAGATTTCCATATAAACAGATAGTATTATAAAAAGACACGAATATCAAGTAAATCCTCGGAACCGTGTTCAATTTTATTTCGTGTTGTTTTCATATGCTGATAGTGCATGATACCCGAGGTACATGTTTGGATTTATGACCCCTGCTCGTTCAATCTAAGGCGTAGATAACGCGGATGACGTTTATTCCAGCTGGCGGACATAAGCAGTGGCTTCACTGCCGGCATAGAAACCGGAGGCCATAGCCCAGTTCAGCTCGCCAATCGAACCGCCGCCATATTTCTGATTGCAGAAAATACCGCTGGCACTGTCGCCCACTGCATAGAGCCCAGGAATGACATCGTCGCTCTGGTCCCTGCGGACGCGGAAATCCTTGTCAATCATGATTCCACCGCTGGCGGATTCGTTGAAGCGCAGGAGCGTAATTGCATAGAACGGGGGCTTACGGACAGGATGTTTGGAAAATTTGCCTAGGCTTCCCGGCGGGGATACCTTCGGACCATTGTCGTGTTTCAGTTCCTCGTTGTACTCCTCAATGGTTCGGATGAAGTCGGCAGGAACGCAGCCCAGTTTTTCTGCCAGCTCTTCCAGTGACCATGCTTTTCGGCAAGGAAAACCAAGCGACGACTCATAGTCCAGCGCCTCCTGCCAGCGGCCGTGGGCAGCATGGCCGTATTTGGTATGATCCCGGTCGTCATTGTATCGGGCTTTCCCATTGGCGTCGGCTCCGTCCTGATCAAGAATGGCATAGACCAGGCAGTTTGGAATGTCGTCCAGATTGGCTCGCTTTCCCAGTTCAATGCGGATACGCTTGCCATTGTTGTCCACAATAGGCTCTGCGGACAGAGACATGCCCACTAAGGTATAATCGTAGGGATGATGCAGTGGTCCACCTGCGGGGGCGCGCACATGGTCGTCATCCAAACAGACATAGCCGCCCAGGGGCTTGACCAGGGCCATACCGTCCCCTGTGTCGGACCAGACAGAGAGCCGTTTGGCCGGAACCCCCTCAAAAGCCTTGGGGTTGACCTGTCGAAACAGCTCGTCGTTGTGTGCAAAACCGCCGGTGGCGATGATACAGGCTTTTGCGTTGACAATTACCTGTCCGCCGGGATCCATGCCGATGGCCTGGGCGAACCGACCGGCCTCATCCAGCTTTAACTCCGTAGCCGGGCACTCAAAGAACAGATCGATTCCAAGCTTTTTACACTGTTCCAGCATCAGATCTACTACATAGGTCCCCATAAAGCCGGGGCCCATGGCGTGGTCGGAGCTTTTTTCATTTTTTGTGCGCTCCGGGAAATCAATTTCCAGTCGGGGACCCTTTCCGACACCCTGGGGAATGGGGCCCTGTGGAGCGGGGGTATTGGGGTCTGGATTGATAACGGTTTTGGTGAACCATTTTTCCCAGCCGCCGAATTCCAGCATCCAGTCAAACATTTCGCCAACCCCGTATACTGTCTTCTTCAGAAGATCTTTGTCAAAGTGGCCCTGGCTGCGCTCGTAGCTCATCTCCACAACTTGATCGCGAGTGTCTTCGCATCCGGCTTCCTCGTGCCACTTGCTCCAATATGGGAAAAAGCCGTGGCCCAAATTGGTGCAGCCGCCGTGTTTTTTGCTTTTTTCCAGAATTACGACTTTTTTTCCGGTGAGCTGTGCTGCACGAACTGCAGCGACAAGACCGCTTCCGCCGGCACCAAGCACCACAATTTCCGCATCCACGACGATCGGATTATGTGGAACGGGGTTGTTCTTTTGATCCAGGTCGTAGCATACACCGGTGGGACACACCTGTGCGCACTTGCCGCATTGGATGCACTTTGATTCGTCGATTTCATAGCTGGTTCCCACAAATTTAATGGCCTTGACGGGGCATTCGTTGAAGCAGTAGTGGCAGCAGGAACAGCGGGGGCCAATATGATAATGCATAGATTATACACTCCTTTTGTGTTGTTTTGTTGGGCTGAAAATCCGATGTATGGATTTGATGTGTTTGCGCATGGGCGCCAACCTTGTCAATGCAAAGCCGACGCGTTATAATACATATGTTAAGGGGGGATGAAATTTGTTGTGCGATTTGAACGAAATTGTAGCAGCCCTGGCGCAGTATTATGCGGTTGCGGTTGTGGGTTCTGTGGATGTCCCGATTCGATTTATAAAGAGACTGAAGGTGGATGAGACGATAGAACTGAAACCGGAAACCTTATATGTGGGGACACCGGCGGATCTTGCCAGTCTGCCGGTGGACCAGGATTTAACCGGATATCCAGTTTTGTGTGTGCAGGAGGTTCAGGCAAGTACCGCGAGCCGAATGCAACCCACCTCCATGCGAACGCTGGTATATATCTATCACCAAAAGCTGGATGAAGTGCTGATGCGTCTTTCGGAGATTGCCTTTGACCTGGGGCAGAAGTGTAGCCCAATGTCTGCGCTGTACCAGCGGTTGTTACAGTGCAGGACGATTGACTCGATGTTGTCCTGCGCTGCGGAGGAGATTCGTATTCCAGTGATGCTGGTGGATAATCAACACCGCATTACACATACGGCAGATACCCAGAAAACGGCCATGGCCGTTGCGCGGCTGCAGCAGGCCTGCGAATTTTATCCCAATATTGCTGCCCTGCCTGGTTATGATTCTGAGCTGTTAGAATATGATCTCAAACCGGAGCGGGAGAGTTTTCATATATCCGTTCTGTGCTTTGACAATACCTATTTGTTTTTCTTTGACGTTTTGGATGCCCAAGGTCGCATGCAGGGAAAGCTGCTGGTGTTTAGTCACACGCGGAAGCTTTCTCAGCGGACAATGGACGACTGCCTTCTTTTGCTGAGGTTCATTGCGATGTCAGTTCAGGGGGAGAATGTCCAGACGGAAAAAGAAACGGTGGAAGATTTTTTACAAGCAGTGTTTCACGCGGAGCTGCCGGATTCCAGTGCGTTTGCCGAAATCGCAGCCCGATTTGGCTGGAAGCTGAAGCCGAACCTGTACGTTTTGGTGTTCAGTAACGGCGGGCAGATTTCTGGAATTGCGTTCCGAAACAGTCTGCAATATTATCTGTCGTTGCTGCCGGGATGCCATGGGTTTTTGTATCATGGCCAGGTGATTCTGCTTTATGATGCCGTGTCCACACTGATTTCGGCAGAGGATCCTGTGCTTTCTGTACTGCTTTCTGTCCTTGAGGCCAATGGACTGCGATGCGGCGTTAGCGGCGTATTCCACAGTTTGACGGAGTTGAAGCAGCGCTATCTCCAATCTATGCAGGCAATCCATTTCGGTTCTATGATGCGGCCGGATGTTATGATCCATTTTTATGAGGACTGCGCGGTCTATCGTTTGGCCGAGCTTGCCTCTATCCACGAAGATCTCAGAGATCTGATTTCTGACGGGTTTATCCGCCTGATTCGTTGGGACGAGGCGTACAAGACCGAGTTTGTAAAAACTCTGGAGTCCTATTTGCAGTACCGGGGGAATGTGGCGCACTGCGCTCGTGCACTGAATTTTCACGTCAACACGATCAAATATCGGCTTGGGAAAATCGAGGAAATTACGGGCTACAGTCTTTCGGATGGGGACAGTTATTTTAAGCTGGCGCTGTCTATGAGAATCTATCGCTATTTGCAGCAAAAAGAAACAGAACGGCATGCCGGTGTTTGAGCCTGCCTTTTGGAAACGGAGCCCTACAGGGGCTCCGTTTCCTCCTGTGGGTTCCCTCTACTGTCAGGATTCCATGTAACGGTCATAGGCAGTTTGACAAATATTAATTAGTTCTTGCAGTCCAAAATCGTTGTACATAGATTCCACCACGCTGTCCCATTCGTCAATGGACATATCGCCTACAATTACCTGATTAGAGGTCTGATCCACATAAGTTTTGAGATCGTTATAGGCGGCGGAGTACGCGGCGTTTTCATCTGCGGTCATCATTGTTTTATATAAATTTTCGTCATCGCGGTTGCTGTTCCAGATGTCAAAGCAAGCTTTTTCTTCCTCGTTGCCGAAGCCGGCGGCATTGCTGTTCCAGGTACCATAGCCAGGATTCAGAAAACCTCCGCCATAGAGGGCTTTGGACACCTCGACAGTGTAACCGTCCGGGTTGTTCATAATCAGATCTGTGTAGGTGATCTCCCCGTCGTCGGTATACTCCCAGGCCACATTTTCCTCTCCGATATCCGTCAGAGTTTTCCCTTCCGCGAAGAACCAGTTGCAGTATTGAAGCGCCAGCTCCAGGTTGTCGGAAGTGGTGAAAATGGACCAGCTGGATGTGGGCGTCATAGTTTCCTTGAAAGAACCGGTATGGATGGTGTCCCCTTCAGATACCGTCATATCTGCCACAGCAACGGCATGGAAGTTTGGATCGTCCACCATGCTGGCAGTGGAGTCCGACAGAAAGTCATAGCCGCCGACCCAGAAGCCAACTTCGCCGCTGTAGAGTTGCTGGGTGAAGGATGTTCCCACGATGGTGGTATAGTCAGAAGAGAATAGACCTTTCTCGTACCAGTCAGCCAGCATGCTAAGATAGTCTTTATATTCCTCCAGAGCGGGACTGTAGCCGACCTCGCCGTCCCGGACTGTGAAGTCCATAGTCAGACCATAGCCGCCCATCAGTGTACCCGAGATATCAAAATAGGTGGCGGAACCCTTCATGATGGGCCAGTCGCAGTCGTAATTAGACTTAAAAGCCTCCAGAACCGCGGTCAATTCGTCATAGGTGGAGGGAGTTTTCAGGCTGAGATCGTCCAGCCAATCCTGGCGTACAATGCAGCCGCTGGCAGAGGAGTTGATATAGCCAATCCGACATACTGCGGGGATATAGCCGCTGGCTGTCTCCGCAAGCTTCATGTAGTATTCGTTGCTTTCCAGAAGAGACAGGTAATCCGGAGCGTATTCTGCCAGATAAGGCGCCAGATCCACAAAGACCTCGTCTTCCACTGCGGCTTCACCGCCGGCTGTGTAGTAGCGGATGCCGCCTACGGCAATATCCGGCCAGTCTCCGCCGGCGATCAACAGAGCAAACTGATCAGAAGAGGCGTCCTGATCGACAGTTCGCCACTCGATTTCAATGCCCGTCGCCTCGGAGGCGTTTTGATAAATCGCAAAATCGTTGATGTCTAGGCCGGTATACAGGTTTGGCAGTGCACCAAAAGCCGTCAGCGTTACAGGGGTATCCACCAGAGGATAGGAGACGGAGTACTGCGTTTCAGATTCTGCCTCGCTGGATTCCAAGACGGAAGAACCGCCGGAATTAGAAGGAGTCTCTGTCACGTTGACCTGCTCCACAGTACTGTTGGCAGTATCTTGTGTTTCGGTTAATTCGGCAGTCTCCGCGGTGGAGGTGGTGGACTCTGGGGTAGAGCCACAGGCCGACAAAAGGCTGATCGTCATAGCAAGGATGATTACTAACGATAACAGTTTTTTGCTCATAATCAACATCCCTTTCTTTTTTGAATTACAATGCGGCTGTTGGCGCAGGTTCTGCCGGCAATTGTAAAATCATTATAGCAAGGGACGGGCGGAAGGTGCATTGGCGATAAAAACAAATCCCGGTGGTAAAAATTCATCCGATTTGACAATGCATAACGGGGAAAATTGCAATATGATATTCCCGTTGGCGCACAATTGAATGTAACCCATAAATGAAGTGGAGGCAGATAAGATGAAAGTCCTGAAACACAACGATATTGTACCGAAGAATCTTCACGGCAGCGATGTATATGCCTATCTGGATTTGGCAGAAGGGATTGTTATGCGGGCTACCACCATGGCGGAGGGAGATGTTCGGGAGGAAGAGAAGATCCCGGCTGAGCATGTCCAGCTGATTCTGAAGGGCGAACTGCGGTTAACTGACAAGGATGGAAATCAGTATAGCCTACAGCCGTTAGACGCTATTGGCTATGTTGCTGGGGATTATCGTAAGATGGAGAACGTGGGCAAGGGGGAGGCCCTAATTTTAATCGTAGATCATGGCTCGCCCCACGACAAATGGGGAGCCGGCGGCCCGCAAAAGGATTAAAAGTTCGGTGAGCTTTGTCCTGCAAATAAAGTTATACATTGGCTATAGATATAATGGAGATGCCCGGTTTGAAAAGACAACCGGGCCAAATTCGAATTTTATCATATAAAAATTTTATGTATATTAGTACAGGCATTCTATCTATTTGCAGTGAGCCCGGTGTGTATGACCATACACACCGGGTAGAATACAATCAGGAAATTGATGGATAACTCTTTGGCTACTGTTCTTACCGTGCCTGTTCATCTGTGACCGGCCTTGCAATTTTTCTATCATGCACCACCATGATAACCATATTGATCACCAGGGCAATCAGTGCCGTAATCATAACAAAGCGCCAATCGGTATAGTTGAAACAACGAAGGACAATATCCCGCCATAAGTCTGCAACAGATTCCTTCATATAATCTGCATAGCCGAGCAGTTCTGCTTTTTCCTGCATTCCACGGTATAGTAGTAACGCAATCACTGACAATGACGTACCAACTACGGCTTCTAAACCAGAGCGTAGTACTAGCTTTTTTAGAATACAGTTGCGGGACATACCAAGCTGATACAAGAGCTGATATTTCTGCTGTTCCTGAGCGCGTTCGGATTCACTGATGCCACAGCGGATAATGGTAGTGAGGAGTACCCCTGAGACGCTGAGAATTAAGGACATAGCCAGAAGAAGAATGAGTTGCTGAATTTGCTCTGAGTGAACTGCACGGTTGCAGTTAAAGCCCAGGGCTGTGTTTATTTTGGATAGCTCCACATCTGTTTGATATGAGATAGCCCGCTTATCTCCATAAACCATAAAATAGCAATAGTCTATGGTTCCGAAGAGAGCCTCGTAGGTTTCCTCGGTGCAAATCATGCTAAAAGGTCGCATCGGGTTTTGAGAAATCGGATAATCCGAGTCAAAGCCATAAATAATTCCGGCGATTGACAGCGTTCTATCCTGCTGATGGATCGTTACAGATATGGTATCTCCCACCTTTATCTCTGTCTCGGACAATCGCGTATCGGAAGACTGTTCATCCACATCTGCCTGGTACAACGTACCGTCGGCATCTACAAAATAATCGGGCACATATAGAATGATTTCGTTTGGGGCAAGCGTGTTCGCTTCTGTGCCGGCAATCTCAAGGTAATCATCAAGCAGGCCGTCGGACACCGCAACCATGGGTGCACAGTTTTCTGCGTCTGGCAGTTCTTCGACGATGGAGGCGACAAAGGAGTGAACCTGGGAAGCATAGTCGAGGTTTACACTGCCGTGAAATTCAATCGGCAGGTATTTCGAAACCGCAAAAGCGTCAATTGAGTCCACCCCATAGGTGTTCAGAATTTGTTGTAGGGTTTCCTGACCTGCAATCTGGAGGGGTTCTGAATATGTGGCCATTAAGCCAAAAGTATAATCCTCTGGATAATTGTTCCGATAATACCGGTAGCTATCATAGTTATACCATACCTGCCAAAAAGAGATCATCAGGAATGCGCCTGAAATAAAGACCAGTGCTGTTGATGCTAAACGTTTATACAGACTGCCGCGATTCACTGCTGAAAATATGGTTCGTGCTGTTAGCGGAGGTGGATGCTTTGGTATCCGCTGAAGCGCTGCTTGCTGGCGTGGTTTTCCGCGCAGAGGGATCTGGAATAATCGTAGAAGTCCGATAGAGCAAGACAAGCAAATCCCCAAAAAGAAAAACAAAGATGTCCGCAGAAAATGCTGAGGAACCACTGCAATGTACAGTCCTTGTGCAATCATATGTTTCAACAGCTGAAACAGCAAGTATGGAGCAAGTACTCCTGCGGCACAGCCCAGTACGCAGGCTACAAGCAGACCAGGTACCTTTTCCTTGAGGAACATCTGGACAATCTGCAATCGACTGGCACCAAGAATACGCATGATGGTATAGCTTGTCTGCCGCCGGGACAGCTCATTGTTGATAAGAACAATAATCGCAAGTCCGCCCACCAACAAGATGATGATTTGAAAAATCATACGGCTGCTTGCAGGCTCATTTTGATTGGAATATGCTAGATATGTATAGTCATTGATGACAAAGTTACCGTCATGGCCCACAATATATGCAAGATCCGTAACGCTTTCAAAATACTTTTGCTGGAGTTCAACAAACAAGTTCTTTGAAAAGGAAGGGTATGTATTGGAAAAAGAGTCTGTCACAAAAAATGATATAACGGAACTCTGGTCCGTTTTCCATTGTGCAGAGTAATTACGAACGACGCCGCACAGTGTAAAGCTGTGCTGGGCCAAACAAAACGCTCCGTTTTGATCCTTATACATAAGAGAAATTTGAATTGTCTGTCCCAATTCATAGCTGTAGCCTATCTGTGTCAAGCAGAACTCCTCTACGGCTATCTCGTCAGGCTCGGTGGGAAAATGTCCGTCCAGCAACGTCAGGCGGCCCATAGACTGTACGGCATCATCTGCATAGCCAACCATGCCTATACCGACGCCTTCGGCGTCCACAGCGCTGCCGCAGATGTCCATTTCTCCAACCTGTTCGACAATTGCATGGTTGGATATTTCTTCAATTACCTGGTCCGTCGTGTTATATACTGCTGCATTCCATGCTCCATAGGTTTGCTTTCTCTGTTGTTCCAGGGTTGCCTCATAGCTGTCTGTATATAGGTTGCAGGAAAGACCAAGGATAAAAACAAAAAATACAATGACATTAAGGCCGCCATGGAAAGTTCTCTTACGTTTCATAGCTGGGATCCTCTAAAGTCTGCTACAATCTTTCCATCCTCCAGTGTAATAACGCGCTGCGCAGTCCGTGCAATATCCAAATCGTGAGTGACCATGAGAATTGTCTGCTCAAAGAACTGATGGGAAAAGTTTAAAAGTTCCATGAGTTCATCCCCGCTTTTCCGATCCAGGTTGCCGGTAGGTTCGTCTGCCAGAATAATATCAGGCTTGGTAGAAAGTGCTCGCGCTACTGCGGTTCGTTGCTGCTCGCCACCGGAGAGTTCAGCCGGATATTTATCCAGTTTGTCCTGGAGTCCCAACTGACGGGTAATCTTCCGAATAAAATGCTTGTTGGGCGACTGGTGGTCTAGGTAAGCAGGCAAATAGATATTTTCCTGTACGGTCAGCTCTGAAAGCAGATTGAAAAACTGAAATATGTAACCGATATGTTGTCGTCGAAATGCCGCTCTTGCGGCATCTTTCAGCGCATAGAGATCTTGATTCTGTATTTCCACACGCCCCTCCGTCGGAACCTCCAGGCCGCCGATGATGTTCAAAAGTGTCGTTTTTCCGG
>CABRZL010000072.1 GCA_902475435.1 uncultured Eubacteriales bacterium
TCAATGATTTGCAAAAATAGAGGACCGCCGAAGCGACCCTCTACTGTGCTACAAACTGGAAGTTGTCTATTTCAATACATCTACCCATCTATTGTTTTCTTTATAGAAAAAATACTCACTTAAATTTTCTTTCAAAAAAACTTCCAACACCGTTTCCATTCCATCCGCTAAATCAGCCTTTTTCATATCTTCTATTTCTGTCCAATAAACTTCACCCTCATTAGATGCAGACGATTTCCCCTCAAATTTGTTAGTTTTATAAAATAAAACCATATATCTTGAACCATCATCATTTGACCAATCTTTTATTCCGCATAATGCAGGCGAAGAAATTCTTGATCCCGTTTCCTCAAACACTTCGCGAATTACAGCATCAGTAAAGGATTCTCCTTTTTCTACATGACCTCCCGGAAATGTAACGCCACAATAATCATCTTTGCTTTAACACCCGCACGCTTAATCCTAAAGCTCCCAAGCAAGCGAGTAACCACAACGTAAACTCTATTGCCTGCCTTTTGGCGAAAACATCCCGAGTGGTGGGAACGAGTGACAGGGTTTCGTTAAGCCTCTCATTTAAGATATTCACAAGATCCAGCCAAAAGCCAAGATTGCTCCACTGAGCCGGTAACAGCCAAGAAGGTATTTGACCCAATAAATAAGGGAGAAGTAGTGCGAACACAAATAAGACGGCAAACCAGATGGTAATGCGGAGCCATGATGGGAAACGCAGACTTATCCTAAACCCTACTAACAAAAGCCATAGTGCTGAGACTAAAAGAGGGAGAGAACACAGTGCCACAAAAAAGTTGCCCCAGGTTTTTCCAGTACAAATTTGATCGGGAGTACCCAAGCCTGCAGCGGTGACGTAATCAACAGCCATTTCTCGTAAATCGCCACCTGGTGAGCCTACAAGCTCTACATTTTTCAACATATCAGATTCTTGTGCCGCTGTAATGGCGAGATTTGTCTGTCCCTGAAAAACTCCCCGAATCTGAACATTACGGTCTCCTATTTGCAAAGTTTGACCAACAATGTCTGTACTGCCAAACAAATCCAAGGCGATAGATTCACTGACAGCACAGCCATTCACATCGACAGCACCCGGTGCTGATCCCTGTATATAAACGGCAGGAAAAACAATTGCTGCATCGCCGGAATAAAAAACCACCTGCGCATCGATACTGTGCAAATCTGTTTTCAGCACTTCTTTTGTTTCATTCCAGAGAGTCATCGCATACTGTGTGCCATCCTCACCAGCTTGAAACCTATGGGCTGATTGAATTTGATCAGACGAAAATGCCTCCTTGTATCGAAAGCTATACGGCGCATACGCTGTCTGTATTTGATCTGCTGCTCGATAAGCACCTGTAAGGCAAAATAGTGCTACCGACAATAAGACGGCAAGCAACATGATTTTGTATACTTTACGCATTTTCATTTTTCACCCGCACTTTAGAACCTGCCTCAGGGGAACGAGTGCTTTGCACAACGATAGAGTCTTCTGGCGAAATGGCTCCTTCGATGGAAGTTTGTGATTGACCTACCTCCAAAACAGTGACTGGAATGCGAACCAAAACATTTTGGGTGCCTAAAACCGTATTTTTTTCTTCAACAGCGAAAACAAAATCTCCTTGATTGTCTTGATGGATTGCAGTGTTAGGCAGGCAAAGATCATAATCTTGTTCACTGAGAACAATTTCTGCATCCGCAGGACCAACTTTCCAATCGGTAGCGGTTAATTGAATGGTGATGTCTACTGTATCATTCTCTGCATTTTCAGAAATCGCGGTAATTGCAGCAGTCTCAGTCTGGTCCCCCTGCTTTATAACAGCAGATAATCCGGTTTGACAATCACTGGCCTGAGCAGCAGGGAGTTCGCAAGCAAAAAGATATCCCTTTGAAGTATCGTAAATAGTGCAGAATGTTTGAGTACTTTCCGTTCCAACTTCGGCCTCGACGTTTGAAATAACGCCTGAGAAGGGCGAGGAGATCACTCCTTGCTGATTCACAAGCTGTTCCAACTGTTCAATTTCCGCTTGTGTATCCTTAATGTCAAGGGCAACATCTTCGGCGGAAGCCTGATTCACCTGCGCAGAAAGATTGTTCTGTCTTTGCATCTCCTGATAGGAGGCTAAAGCACTGTTACGATCATACTCAGCCTGCTGTGCTGCCCAATGTGCATCATCGGCAGCTTGCTCAGCAGTGCTGATTGCTTCCGGGTCCGGATTTTCCGATGCTCGCAATTTTTCTAATTCCTCGTAGGCTTTCTGATCTGCTTCATAGGCACGGAGCAAAGCCTGCTGGGTTCGTGCAACACTCGTATCATCCAGCACTGCGTTTGATAAAAGTTGGTTATACTCCGCCTTACTTTTCTGCAAAGAAGCCTTGGCGCGATCCAGCTTTGTCGCAAGTTCATCCACGTCACAGGTTGCAAGTGTTTGCCCCTCTACGACAGACTGCCCTTCTTTTACCAAAATGTTGTCGAGCACGATGCCCTCAGGCAAGGATACCGAAAGCACACTGGATGCTGTGATAGAGCCGGACGACTGAACGCTTTGACTAATTGTTCCAGCTTTTGCCTGCTGTGTAGTTACAACTGGCCGAATTGCACTGCTGGTTCCCCTAGCAACCAAAGTCAGAATCAACATGACAGCAAAAAATACGACAATTCTTTTTAATGCTTGACGTTCATCGTTCTGTGAGTCAGTATCGGATTCCGAAATCGGAGTCTGACGCAGAGCGGGAAGGCGATTCCGAAGTGAAAGGTGGAACAATTGTTTGCGCTCGGACAGCTTGCCCTCACTGTAAATAGGATAATCCGTTTGTTTTGGACTTGATTTCAAATCCGGTTCACTCCTTTACTCCACTTGATTGGATTCCCAAAATCAAATATCTCTGCCCAAACAGAAAGATCAGAATTACGGGCAATAACATAAACACACTGGCCACCATAGCAATTCCAATGTCATCCTGTGTAATATTGGCGAGGAACAGGGACATGGGCCAAAGGTTTTGGCTCTTCAAAAACACCAGCGGTTGTTCAATTGCATTCCAGGCTTCAATAAAAGATAAAAGCAATGCGGACAGGATGCCAGGGATTCCAAGCGGAAGACCAATTCTTATATAGGTTGTAATGGCCCCGGCACCATCCAGTTCGGCTGCTTCCAGAACGGAAACGGGAATACCGTCGAACCCCTTTTTCATAATAAAGACTGGAAAGGTGGAAACGGCACCGGGCAAGATGATGCTCCAAACTGTATCCATGAGTCCCAACCGATCCAAAACCAAATAATCAGGCACCATGAGAACTTGAAACGGAAGTAGCATCAGAATCGTATAAATAGTAAAAAGAAGATTTCGACCTCGAAAAGTAAAACGAGAAAACGCCCATGCAGCAGGACTGGCAAGCAGAAATTGCCCAATCAATTGCGGAAATGTGAGGATACAGGTATTCCAAAACATAACAAAGAATTCTGGTGTATCCAATAGGACTTCGATCAATGGCTGTAAGGTGGGCGAATTGGGAATCAACGGCCAATGCACCGCAGAAGTCCCATCGAAAATTCCGCCAAGGCTCTGCGTTGCTTCATCGGTACTCATAAGCGCACCAGAAAAGATCATCCAAATCACCAGGCACACAGATGCGGCAAAGGGTACCAATACCAGATAAGGAAGACGAACGGCCTTTTTACGCTTTTTCACTCGGAACCCTCCCGCAACATTTTCAAAAATGGCAGAATTACCAGAAGCAGCGCAAGGGCAACAACAACAGCCGCTGCCGACAATCGACCAAGATCCAAAGAAGAAAACCAGTTGTTAAACAAATGCTGCAAGAGATAAATACTGTCATCCGGGTAATTTCCTGCCACTAGGTAGGCTTCCCGATATACCTTGAACGTGTTCAAAATACTGAGGATTGTGATAAGCCCCATGGTAGACGGTAAATTTGGCAAGGTGATTTTCCAGAAAATTTGCCAGCTGTTTGCGCCGTCAACTTCGGCTGCTTCATACATGCTGGCAGGAATCGCATCCAAACCGGCCAGCCAAAGAATCATATCGTATCCGATGTTCCGCCAAAGGTAAGTACCTACAAGTACCCCGAAAGCCGCACTGCTATCAAGGAAAGAAATTTCCGGTACTCCCCAAAAGGACAAAAGATTGTTCAAAATACCGTTCTGTGTGAAAAGAGCTTTCCATAGTAAAGAGATGCTGGCAACCGGAATTGCCATAGGCAATAGGCAAGCTGTTTGCAGCTTTTCCCCTTTGGGCAGGATTTTCCGTATCAAAAGAGCGAAAATCAAGCTGGTTACGAGAAGTAGCGGAATGCAGACCAGGATAAATCTCACTGTGTTTGCTACTGCCAAACGAAAGGCATCATTTGAAAAAATGGATTGGTAATTTTTCATACCAAGGAATTTTGTTCCCAAAGGGTTTGTGAAGCTGCGCCGGATAGTTTCTCCAAACGGAACAAAGAGGAAAACACCAATTCCTATCAGTGAGGGAAGCAAAAACATCCATGCTTGGAACGCTTTTTTCCCCTTTCGGCGAAATGTATTCTTTTTGAAATGCAGCTTTTCGATGGGACGGGCAAACCGCTTGCGCTTAGATTTCATAGCGATATACCGTCTGCGTCTCGGAGTTCAGATCTGCTGCAACAGCGATAGCTTGGTGATCTGTAACGATCAATGTGACACAGCTGACATCATCCTGCAGAAAAGGTGCAAGGGTGTCTGTCAGAATCCGTGATTCGGAATTGTTGGTGGTATCGTAGGCAACGATGCCTTGATCGTCCACATAATAGAAAATGCCGTTTCGGCAGAAAGATGAGCCCTTAATAGTCGCTAAGACTCCGTAGCTATCGATTTGCCCTGCCCCATCCAAAGAACGGCACTCGTTGGTTTCAAAGTCGACATAGTACAGCTTTTCTTCATCTGACGCGTAATACCCCGCTTGGTCCGCAGCGATTCCTTCTCCCCACTGTGTTACCAACGAGCCATCATACTGCAACACCATATCCTCGAAGGGAAGGGGGTGAATAGTTTCCTGCTCTTGGCCATCCTCATTCACGAAAGTTTCCGTTCTTCCACCCGTTACGGTAAAGGTGTCACCATCAATAGGATAAACGGCAGAAATTCCGTCAATTGCTCCCAGCGCGGAAATATCCGCAGTTTTAAGGTCCTCGCCGCGGGCGGCATAAACAACCTGCTGTCCCTGCATGCCCAGCATGAAGCCATCCGGACGCAGTTTGATTCCCACAACAGTCTGGTCGGCCCAGGGCAGTTCTTCCTTTGTCCAGCTGTCCCCATCATCTGTAGAGACATAGGCACAGAAGCCATCGGCACCTTCACGCCCCACAAAATAAATAGAGCCATCCGAAAGAACTGTACCGGCTTCAATCGAAAAATTGTTGCCAATCGAAATTTCGTTGCCTGTTGCAGCGGAATCCGTTTGTGCCTGTGAAACGGAGCTCTGCGTTTTTTCTGATGGCGTACTTTCCCCAGGAGTAGAGCCGCAGGCGCACAGGGCGACAGCGAGGGAAAACGGCAAAATGGCCGATAAAAACAGATTTCGTTTCATTTGAGTTTCTCCTATTCTTAATAAACAAGTTAAAATGTGTATGAAAAGCTCTGTTGAAGATTTGAATATGTCGGAACCGCTAATACAGGCAAAGAAGGTCTACTGCGATTACCCACGTTCTGCCAAGTAAAGGCGCAAATCTTTTTCTGCTGCCTGCGTAGCCGATTCAGCATCTTGCTGTCCTTTTGCCAACGCCTCGGCGTACGGCAACAATTTGTCTGCGATTACTTCATCAACAATCACAGGCGTTTTTACGCCTGTGAGGAAATCAGCCAGCATTTCGCGATCTGTACCGTATGTTTCAACAGCTGCGTCAATTCTTGCATCCAAACTGCTTTCAATAACGGGCAGGCCATCTCCAACAACCGTATTTTGGATATCCGAAGCAAAGAACGCTTTCAACAAATCCTTTGCAGCTTCCTGATTTGGGCTACTAGCATTTATTCCAAGTAAGACCTTCGGAGAATAAGCCCTTTCACAAAGGCCCGGTGCGGATTTTAATTCAGGTGCCTGACCTTCCCAATTTTTAGTGATCCAGCCCAGGAACGCAGGAGAATCAATCAGATTCCGTCCAATCCTTGCTCGTTTGTTAATGACTTCGCGTGAAGCACCGGAAATGGTGATGGAGTCTCCGCCGTCGGAATAGACAATCGAATCGTCCTCCTGCTCCGTGCGATAAGAAGCCATGTTGTAGTAAGTGCCGATAGATTCGATGGCTTGGAACAGTTGTTGCAGTTGCTCTTGATTCAGTGTGTTATCCGTAATCAATTCGGAAGCAGAGGTGCTCATCAAGAACTGGAGGATTTCCTGAGGCGTCATAAACGAAGCCGCATATTTGTCTTCCTCTGGAAGGGCTGTATAATAAGCATTGTCGGACAAATTGTAGTCATCACGCGAAGGGCAGGATTTTACGAACTCTATAAAGGAAGATAGATCTGTAATTTGATCCATGTCATCGGCGGTTCCCCAAATAGATGGAATGGCATACCGTGCAGCAGCAATATAAGTCTTTCCATCCACGGAGAAAGCATTTTTAATCGAATCCAAGATTGAAAATTCCTGCAGCGACTCGTTTAAATCAGCCAGAACGCCATTTTCGATATAAGGTGTAACATCTATGCCATCAAAGACGATTAGGTCAGGACCGCTCCCAGCAAGCAGTTCTGTATTTAATGCTTTCAGTACATCTTCGGTTGCCAGATCATCGCTGCCGGCGACTGTATACTGTATGGCGATATCGTTGTGTTGCTGCTGATATTCTGAAAGGACTCTTCGTACAGTGGGAGAATCGGACAGTGACCAGACAGTGAGCTCAATCTGCTCTGACGGTGTCGCGTCAGGATCAAATGTATACGAATAAAGTTGTGCGGAATCGTCAGACGTGTCTTTGACAACACAGAAAAAGCTGTCTTGGAAGTAAACGAGATTTGTGATTACTTTTCCCTGTACCGAAAATGCAAACCCGCTGGATGGAGTGATTTCTTCTTTTAAGGTTCCACCAGCAGCAACCCGGTAAATTCCCTCGCTGTCTGCATAATAGTAATTTCCCTGTGAATCACAATAGGCAGCAATGATGTTTTCGAGTCCCTCGACATTACCTTCTTGTATCTCACCATTTGCCTTCAGAGTCGATAGTTTGCCCGTTTCGGATATGAAGGCAAGTTCATCCCCGTGTTGGGCAAATCCCCCCCATTCCGTTCCGGCCCCAACTTTCGTAACCATACGGCCATCGCGAAGCGAAAAGATAGCTGCAACGGACTGGTTATTGGTATCCCGTCCGGCCATCAAAAAAGAATCCGAGTTGACAAATTGAATGTTGTTGATGTCAGTTACTTCAGAATCGGCAGGTTGGACTTGAGAACATTCTGTCTCTTTCGCTCCGTACCAAATCTGTTCTTCATCTTCAGTCCTGATCAGAACAAGAACGCCACTTTCCGTCAGGCTTGCTTCGATGCAAGTCCCCGGCACTTCCACCGAATAAACTGGCGTGGTGTCCCATGTGTAGCCATCCGAAGAAGAAAGCACATCAACCTTCTGGGATGCCTCTCCGTTTGACTGGACGGTCGCACAGAAGAGTTGGCCATCAGTGGTGGTTGTGAGGGCAAGGATATCACTCGGATCAGGCTCCAAAGCCACCTCTTTTTCAACCCACAACCCTGGATTGATTTCTGTTTTCTGCCCCAGTGAAGAATCCGTTACACCACACGCGCACAGAGAACATCCCATCAACACCGAAAGTCCCAGTGCCGTGCTCTTGATTAAGCGATTCATACAGTTGACTCCTTTCGCTTTTGGTTGTATATATCATAACAGATCAATGTTAAAACAAAATTTAAGATGAGCACCCTTATTTAAATATTGATTAAAGAATGGTTTGTTATAATAAACTAGGGAGATGAACATCGTGAGAATTTTGATAATAGAAGATGATAAAAATCTTTGCCAAATCATGCGTGCGGGCTTGCAAGATGCTGGAATTGATTCAGACTTTTGCCATGATGGCGAGACAGGCTTGGAACTTCTTCTTCATAACTGTTATGATGCTTGTTGCCTGGACCGGATGCTTCCTTCGATGGATGGCCTAACGATTTTGAAAAAGGCCCGGGCAGCCAAAGTATCAGCTCCGGTGCTGATGCTGACTGCTATGGGCGGCTTAGACGACAAAGTGGATGGGCTGGAAGCTGGTGCGGACGATTACTTGGCCAAGCCATTTGCCATGCGAGAACTTGTAGCCCGCCTCCACGCATTACTTCGCAGGCCCTCACAAGCGATGGCTGTGGAGGAAAGCAACCAAATTCATTACGAGGATGCAACATTAGACTGTAATCAGCTGGAACTATGTGGGCCAAAAGGACACTGTCAACTATCAAAAAAGGAAGCGGACCTCTTGGAAGTGTTTTTCCGATACCCGCATCAGTTGTTTACAAGAGAGCGACTGCTTTCCCGGGTTTGGGGCGATGACACTGAGATTGAAGAAAGTAATCTGAACACCTATATCCACTTTGTACGCAAAAAGTTAAAAAAAGCTGGTATCTGCCTGACGATCACGACCATTCGGGGTGTCGGATACCGATTGGAGAACATCCATGATTAAAAAACTTTGGCTAAAGCTGGTTCTCCTTTATACTGGCATCACGGGGCTGATCTTGGCATTGTGTTTAGGAATCACATTCTTTTTTTCCTGCAACAGATATGAAGCCTCATTGGACGCTCAGATTTGTGACCAGATAGAATCATACCAAATCAAACTACTTTCCTCCCGGCAGGTTGATCAGAGTACTTTGCAGGAACTGGAAGAAAATTTGGATGGCAACATATACATTTTTGAAAATGGAACTCCATTATTCCGTTTCGAACCGACTGGAGGACTTACACCGGACGTATTGGAAAATATATTCCGCTCGGAGCATAGCCTTTCTACGGATGAACTCTCCCAGGCTTCAAACGGGTGGACATCAAAAAAGGATGAAAGGAATACTGCTTTAGGGCGTTTCCATGTATTCTACTTTCGGCACGAGGATAAAACGCAAATTGAAATATTGGCTCTGCAAAGCCAGAGCGTTCGTCTGCCGTTTATTCAGCATCAGGCAGTTTTCTACGGAGTGTTATTGCTCTTAGGATGCATTATTTTGGCTGTCATCAATAGCTGGTTGATTCGGAGCCTTTTAAGACCGGTAGAGAATTCCGTTCGTCAGCAGAAAGAATTTGTTGCAGCAGCAGGGCACGAACTAAAGACGCCGCTAGCATCGATCCGTGCTGGGCTGGAGGTACTGCAAAAGCACATTCCTTCTTCTCCGGAAATTTCAGGAGTGTTTTATGCAACGCAAAGCGAGGCTCTGCGGATGAGTCACTTGGTACAAGATTTATTGCTTCTGGCAAATTCAGATAGACAAGAACGCAAGCTGGTTTTGACAGCAATTGAACCTGATACCTTTTGCTTGCAGCTTTATGAAAAATACCAGATCTATGCCAAACAGCAACGTCATCCGTTACGTCTCAAGATTGAAGAAGCGTCATACCCTGAAATCATGGCTAACGAAGAAGCACTTACCCAGATAGGCAGTATCTTTATTACCAATGCGATTGCCCACACGAAGGAAGATACCACCATCGAAATTTGTTGTAACCTCCTGAAAAATAATGTAGTGGAAATCGGGGTACATGATTACGGTCAGGGTATTGCCGAAAAGGATTTACCACGGATTTTTGAACGGTTTTATCGCGCAGATCCCAGCCGTACGACCAATGGCCACTATGGGCTTGGGCTTTCTGTTGCAAAAAGTCTGGCAGAGCAACAATCGTTGCATATTGGAGCCCGCAATACACCCGGTGGAGGGGCTATGTTTTATATTTGCACGCAATAACCGCAAAAATCTAATAACACACGGAAGAATTGTTTAGAGGTAAAACTTGCTTAATACAACTATTTGTCATGAGGACGATTCTTTGCGTTCCTATGTTGCGAAGTTTATCGAACAATATTTTAAGCGAAACCACATACAATACAAAATATCATGTTGCCCGTCATTGCATAATCTCACAACGCGGTTTCACCCAATCGATCTATTATTTACAGATATAATATTTAGCGATAAGACAGAGATGTCCACGTTGCTGAAAATCCGTAAGCAACACCCATCAATGATGATGGTGATCTTAACAAACAATAATGAGTATAGTGATGTCTATCAGCTCATCACAACGAAACCGGGAGAAAGGAAGAAGCAAGAATGATTTTGCATAAAGAAAAGGCGGGTCGAAGCCCGCCTTAGAGTCAATGGCAGTTTAGTGCTGCCAGATATTGTTTTCTAAATCACGCAGACGCGCTTTATAATCCTTGATAAGCGCCTGCGTGTTTTCTGTATCCGGAAAGCTGA
>CABRZL010000073.1 GCA_902475435.1 uncultured Eubacteriales bacterium
AAAAATGCGCGTACAAGCGCTTGAAAAGAAAGGGATTATTGAAGAATACACGACGATTATAAACCCACAAAAAATCAATGGGGCGGTTTCTTGCTACTTTGAGATTGAGACAACTTCGGATATGCTGACAGAGGTTTCAGAACTGCTTCGGAAGAACGATATCATCACACAGGTGTACCGTGTTACGGGAAGAAATAAACTCCATGTCCATGCGGTTGCATCGTCCAACGAGGAGATGGAATCGTTGATTTGTAACACAATAGATAAGCTTCCCGGGGTGTTGTCGTGCAGCTGCAATATCATACTTTCCAGAATTAAGGATATCAAAGGATTACGACTGTAATTATAGATGAAAAATCATCCCTGCTGTCGAGTTGTTCGACAGTAGGGATGATTGATTTTATTTCTGCTTTAGAATTGGTGCGCCGCTGGACCACGCTTGGCCTACTTTCTCTCCGGTGGCATAATAGCCGTTGCGCATTTGATCAAAAGAAAAGGCGTTGAGTTTTGTAACGTCAATTTTACCTTGCTCATCTAAGACAGATTCCTCCGCAAGGACATTGATAATTTCGCCCAAAACGCGCAGACCATAGGGCTGGTTCTGCATCTCAAGGACTCGGCACTCCAGCGTGAGAGGATATTCCGTGATCACTGGAGCATCCACGTGTTCACTTTTCACCGCGTGCAACCCGCTCTGTGCAAATTTGTCCGGGAATTTATTGGCTGAGGCAATGCCGAAGAAGTCGGATTCTTTCAGGGTATCTATACCTGGAACTGCCAGAGTAAAAGCGCCTCTTGACTTGATGTTCGCAACCGTCTTATGGTCTTCTTCCAAATTGAGCGCGACTTCTTTCATTCCGCAAATACCGCCCCATGCCATCATCATCACATCTACAGAATCGTCTTCATTATATGTGCCGATCATATAGGTTGGCATAGGAAACAGATATGGATGAACGCCAAGTTCTTTTTTCATAATAAACCCTCCTAATATTTAAAAACAATTTGATACGCTGCATTTGATTTGGAGACAGCCTATCTTTTTCTAATACAAATTATATACATTTGTACTATAAATTCAAGTACGCACATTTGTGTTATATACTTACTAAGAAGAAAGTGTAAAATGTGGTCTCTGAGATAAAAAGCTCAAACATGGTATTTGCCAAACACCATGTTTGAGAAAGTGTCTATAAGAATATACTATGGGAACCCGGGGTTATAGCCGGAGCTGGGAAAAATCCGTAACTGGAGCCTTACAGGTTCCGTTTTCGCAGAGATACCATATGGTATGATGCTTGGAAACAGGATATGCTTCAGTAAATGGTGCGCATTCTGAAAGCAGCGCTGCATTTTCCTCTGTTTTCAGCAAAATATTCAGATTGTTTGTTGGGTTTTCTTTGAGATATGCAGTCAGTTCCGGCGGAATGGAGTTTGAGGCACAGATCAGTTCCCGATGCGGATACAGCGTTTGACCCATGGCCAGCAGGGAAAAGCAATGTCCGGCCGGATAATCCATGATTTGTCCGGCCAGGAACGCATACTGTCGAGCCGCGGCTTCCTGCCAAAAAGGGGTTCCTGTTAACCCGGCTAACCGTCCTAATACCATGGCGGCCACAGAGTTCCCGGAGGGAATCGCGCCGTCATAAGTTTCTTTTGGCCGGAGAATGAGATGTTCTGCGTCGGATGCATTGATAAAATACCCGCCGTGCTCCGGATCTTCAAACAGCGTCAGCATCTGTGTCGCACGATGAATGGCCTGCTTCAGATATTCTGGGAGGAACGTATGCTGATATAATTCTAAAAGGCAGAGCGCGTAAACGGCATAGTCCTCCAACTGGCCGTCATGGGCAGCTTCAGCGTCTCTGAATCGGTGATATAAACGGTCCCGATTGTCTGTCATGTGCCTCTGAATAAATTTCTGCGCTTTTATCGCGGCATTGAGATATGCCGGCTTTTCCAAGATTTGTCCCGCACGGGAAAGCGCTATTACGGTCCAGGCATTCCAGGAGAGCAGAATTTTATCGTCTGTATGCAGCGGTGTCCGAGCCTTTCGGAAGTTTTGCAGGGCCTTGAGTCGAGGATCTGTGGCATTCCATCCCATTTCTGATTGGCAGATGCGGTTCGGGATGCTTTTGCCCTCGAAATTTCCGGATTCTGTGATATTGTAAAGACGACAAAATTCCATTCCATCCGGGCGACCCAAAACGTGGACAATTTCATCTGGAGTAAACACATAATATTTGCCTTCAACACCATCGCTGTCGGCATCCTGGCCGCAGTAAAAACCGCCATTGTTGTCTGTAAGTTCACGAAGAATATAATCTGCGGTTTTGCATACAACCTCGGCATAGGTTGGAGATTTGCTCGTTTGGTATGCTTCCAGATATGTTAAAATTAACAGAGCGTTGTCATACAGCATCTTTTCAAAATGCGGTACGAGCCATTTTGCATCTGTGGAATACCGAGAAAAACCACCGCCAATTTGGTCATGAATTCCGCCTCGGGCCATAGCGTCCAAGGTTGTCTGGGCCATGTGCTGGGCTTCCGGTTTTTCCTCCCATCTGGCATACTGCATCAGAAACATAAGCGTATGAGGGGTGGGGAATTTCGGCGCCGCGCCAAAACCGCCGTATTGAGGGTCGAAGCTTTGGGATAGTGCAGCATATGCCGTGTGAAAAAGCGGCTTCCGGGGAACGCTGCTGCTAGTAGACTTGCTTTGCTGGAGCAATGCGGTCAATTGATTTCCGGTGTCTTGCAGTTTCTGCCGGTCAGTCGTCCAAAGCTGAGCAACCGAAGTTAAAAGCTCTATGAGACCAATTTGGCCATACCGGCTTCGCTTTGGAAAATAGGTGCCGGCATAAAAAGGTTTTTGATCCGGCGCCATCAGAATGGTCAGAGGCCATCCACCGGAACCAGTCATGACCTGGCAAACAGACATATATACGGCGTCAATGTCCGGCCGTTCCTCACGATCCACTTTGATGCTGACGAAGTTTTTGTTTAGAAGATCAGCAACCTCAGAATCATCAAAGGATTCTCGAGCCATTACATGACACCAGTGGCATGTGGAGTATCCAATGCTCAAAAAAATCGGTTTGTCCTCACCGGCCGCTTTCTCAAAGGCCTCTTGGCACCAGGGATACCAGGCAACGGGCTGGTCTTTGTGTTGCAGGAGATATGGTGATTTTTCTTGTTTCAGGCTGTTTGACATGTCAAATCCTCCGGTAAATAGATGTATGATATAGTTTGCCGATTCTTTGATCAAAACATGCAATGCGTGTCAAATAATAAAATGATAAAGTTGACCGGAAACAGAGTGGTTCGTCTGTTTCCGGCCAGAGCTATGCGATCTGATTGATTGCAGAAGCGTATCGTCGAATTCCAAAACGGCCTTATGCGGAAGTATATCGCTCGTATGCCCCGGTATATACTTTTAGGATTTGATCCAGGTTCATGGATTCACATCTGGAAACGAACTCGTTCCAGCTTGCATCGTTCAGCTCAGTTTGTGCGGTCATCCATAGAAGAACCGTACTTTCCGCATAAGTCTGAAGGTCTGTCAGAAGGCTGGCAACCTGTGCAGTTTCCTCTGCATTGAGTTTCATGTTTTCCGGAAGCGTTGTATAGAGCGCGTTCGGTTGATCTTCTGGTAGCGTCCATAGTTCAGATGCTTCAATCATGGTTTCGCTGCCCACATCAAAGTTGAAGTTCGGATAGACATAACCGAAATCACCATCTGAAGTATACAGAGATTTATTGGCAACATCCAGTTCGGGATCACGTTCGTTAAAGAAATCATTGGGAACGGGCTGTCCGTCCACGATTTCATAGGTTTCTCCCTCTTCCCAACCATAGTTGCAGACAATAAAACCTTCATCGCTGTAGAAGAAGTCACACATGCGCATGCAAGCCTCAATTACATCGTCATCCTCGCAGGAAGTTGTCAGAGCAATGCCGGGCATGGAGTTGACCAGAGAGGTCGGCCAGCGATCCAAAAGAACCTGTCCATCTTCCAAACCTTCGCCGTGGATGATTGGAAGCGGCTGCTGGTAGACACCATAAAGATCATAATAGGAGTCCAGCATGAAGCCCATGCCGGAAGCTGTTCCAACGGTCCCGTTATTAAATGGAGTGAAGTCCATCTCGGATATTGAAGCAAAATCCGGATCCAGCAGCCCCTCGGAGAACCACTGACGGAACAGCTCTATATAGGCTCGGGTTTCATCGGTGGTAACGTCTAAAATCAGTTCGCCGGTGGAATTTTCAATGATGGGGGTCCCTTCAAATGAGGCGCCCATGGCCTGAGAGACTAACCCTTCTATGATATCTCCCTCGGCGGAAACGGCTAACGGAGAGGCTACGCTGTTGTTCTTCATAGCCAGTGCAACTTCGTGCAATTCGTCGATCGTTGTGGGGAGTTCGAGACCGGTTGCCTCCCAGTACTCTTTGTTGATGACTGGGCCCATGCCGGTTTTGGCAAGTTCGGAATTTATGGTTGCAAAGGGAACAATGCGCCCTTCTTCTGTCACGATGTCATTATAAATGTTGGGGTCCTGAAGCAAGTAGTTATAGTGAGGCGCATAGGATTCCAGATAGGGCGTCAGATCCAGATAGACGTCTTCGTCTACTGCCAGGTCATAGCCGCCGGTATAGGCAGAACCAGTCATTGCAATCAGGGATTCAAATACAATATTTGGGAAATCTCCGGAAGCAATGGTTAAATTAAACTGTTCAGATGCTGCGGACTGATAGGGTTCAGTCCAGGTGATTTCGTATCCAAGGTATTCCTGTAATCGGTGCCAGAATACAGCTTTTTCGTCTGTTTTGGAAGGATGGGTGCCCGAACGCATTGGATAAAATACGCTGATCTGAACAGCTTCTTTGTTGATTGGAAGCACATAATCTTCTGGCATCTGCTCTGCGGCGGCCGCTTCTATGGCGGAATCTTCAAGGATGGAGCTTGACTTCTCCGGGGTGTCTATGGAGATTTCCTCTTCCGAAATGTTGGGGCTTTCCTCCGCCTGTGTGCTTATTTGTTCTTCTGTAGAAGCATCATTGGAAGAGGATGCGCTATTTTCTGTAGTACAGCCTGCAAAGTGGCTTGTCAGTATGACAAGAACCAGAAATAAACCAAATAACCTCTTTTTCATATGTGCACACACTCCTTCATATCATGAAATTTTTTTGGGAAGACGGACGGTGATGCCGCACTCAGTATGATAATTACCGTCAAGATCCTCACACCATAGAGCAATTTCAATATAATACAGCCTGTCCTTTTCATATTTGTCATAGACGTAGCCTTTGGTAATTGCACAGTCCGGCGCCATCCCATGGGTGTTGATATGCGCGCCTTTTTCTTTGAGTTCAGGTACTTTCAGCAAATAACTCTCTCGATAAAAGCCCTCCGGGAAAGGATTTGCCTGCAAATTCGGTTCGAAATCGTTTACCATTCTCCAGTTGATCTTGGTGATAAACCCCTGATCTCCTGCCCAGTTTGTTACATTTCGTACGCAGAAATCGCGGCCTGTATAGTTATAGAACGGGCTTCTGCCTGGTTTATAATGACTGATTATGTTTTCATAGACGCCATATTCATTTTTTGTTCCACGGATTCGGCCGTTGATGACTCCACTGCGAACGGATTCGCACCCGACCAGCTCCTGTCCATACATGCGGATCATGTCCATCTGTGTGAAGGGAGGCTCCGCAGTGGTCCAGGTATAGTCTCCAACCTGTACATCATCCCAGTACAGAGGCTCAGATCCGCGAATTTTTTCGTTGATCCAGATTCCTTTCAGGAAATCGTAATCCGCGTCGGTGTATTGATGGGCGGGATGCATATATCGGTTAAAAGGGTGTACAAACGGATCCGGTTCCATTCCGGGTTTCAAGCGGCAGCGAAAATTGGGGAATCGGGTAATGGATCGTCCAACGGTTTCTCCGCGCTGGTTGATTATATCCGCCTGTGTAATCAGGATAAAGCAGCGGACAATGCTTCCTTCAGCCGGTGTAATATCAATCAATTCCACTGGACCGGGCCGGTTGTGTAGCTTGTCGCCGGCGAGGATTGGTGCAAAATACTGAACCTCGTGGTCATAGGCATCCCCGGGCATTTGGCGGTCAGGCATGCACAGATCGCCCAACTCCGTTGGAAGCATCGCCATGGCCAAAGCTTCTATGTATCCGGGGATGATCGGGAGGCCGCCGTACCAAGTCCTCTTTGCGTATTCCGGGTCATTGTACAAGGGGTTATCTGGGATGATCCGTTCTGCATACATCCGCATAATGATCTCGTTCAGTTTCTCTTTTTGGTACACCTGTTCCTTCATCATTGGAGGCCCGCCAGGGCCGCCGGGAGGGCCTCCAGGCACGCCGTTCAGGAGCCGGTCAATCGCGGCTTGCTCCTCTGACGTATATACATTTGGGTAGAAAATTTCATATTTTTCCGGTATCATCATCTTCCTTGGCCTCCTTTGTGATATTTTACTGATATTTCTATTATATGAGAAGATTATTTTTGGTGCAATATACTAAATTAGGTCAGATTTTGCGAAAAGGGAACAATTTATATCGGAAATAGTTGTCTGTTTTTTCCCAACACTCCATTATGTCTTTTAGGTAAAGCTTATGGCGTTATTGCTCTGATCGGCGTAGGTTAAATTGGGTGATTCGGGGATTCTATTATAAGATTTGTATAGAACACAGTAAAAGGGCCTGAAATTTTAATTCAGGCCCTTTGTATGTTTTATTCAGCTGCGGCGAGACGACTGCAGCGGTTTCGAAATTCGGCGGGAGACATCCCATTTTGCTTTCGAAACAATGTAGAAAAATAGGAGGCACTGTGAAAACCACAGTCCAAAGCAATAGAGTCTACCTTTCGATTTGTGGACAGCAATAATTTTTTTGCACGGAGAAGCCGCCGATTGTTAACATAGCGAACAAACGTATAGCCGGTTAACGGTTTAAAAATTTTACACAAATAGCAGGGGCTGATATATACATGCCTTGCAACGCTGGACAGCGTGAGTTCTTCATCCAGATGCTTGTCAATATAGGAAAGCGCTTTGGAAATGTGAACAGCATTGGAAGAATAGTCGCCAAGGCGGATGTGGTAGGTATGGATAATTTCTTCGCCTGCTTTTAAAAATACGGACCGATTTTGATAAGAATGTGTTAAAGCTTTGTTTTGAAAACAGCAATTACAAAGAGAAATATCCCAAGTAAAGAGGATGTAGTTGTACAAACAACGATTGAGAGAGTTTAAGAAAATGCAGCGGAGTTCTTGGATATGTTCAGGGGCTAAAAGCTCCAGGTTTTGACTTTGACGGTGAAGCTGTGCAATTGCGGCGTGCTCGCCATCCTGAATTAAAAGCTCACAGATGATTTTGTGATTATATAAGGGGTCTAAGCGTGAAATGTTGTCCGTTGACATCAGAAAATCTAGTTGCATGAAAGTACCTCCGGGTAATTGGGTAAAAATTTAAAAGTCAAAGAAAAGATTTTAAAAGCACTGTAATAGGGATTATGATACAATAAGTATCGGGGTTAGAAATAACTAACCATAATATTTTTATCATACTGTCTATTTAACAAAAAGTCAAGAACCAGAGGCTTGGGAGGTGAAGTAATGAAAAAGACCATGCGGCGATTTGCTATCTATGGGAAAGGCGGAATTGGAAAATCAACAACCACATCAAATCTGTCAGCAGCGTTGGCGCAAAAAGGATATCGGGTCATGCAGATTGGATGCGATCCGAAAGCAGATTCTACCAAAAATCTCATGGGAGGCCAGCGGATCCAGACCGTTTTGGAACAGCTGAAAGTTATGGGGGATGAACTAACGTTACGTGATATTGTGTTTGAAGGATATCAAGGTGTACTGTGTGTGGAATCCGGCGGTCCGACGCCGGGAATTGGCTGTGCGGGGAGAGGGATCATTTCTGCGTTTGAAAAGCTGGAGGAATTGCATGCGTTTGATGTTTATATGCCTGATATTGTGATATATGACGTGCTGGGCGACGTGGTATGCGGAGGCTTTGCAATGCCGATTCGGGGTGGATATGCCAGAGAGGTGTTCATTGTATCTTCCGGAGAGATGATGAGTCTTTATGCGGCGAACAATATTGCACAAGCTATCCAAAATTTCGGGAAACGAGGGTATGCCAGATTAAGCGGACTGATTCTGAACGCTAAAAATATAGAAAAAGAACAGGACATTGTGGATCAAGCTTGCCAGAATATCGGAACCAGTGTGATTCAATATATTCCCCGTTCTCCGGAAATCCAGGTCGCCGAAGGAAGGGGAGGAACCGTCTTTGAATGTCTCTCGGATTCCGTAATGCAAAAAGTCTACTTAGAACTGGCCGACACGGTGTTGGCCCATACTACGGAGATTTTTGAGGGATAAAGCAATTCGATGACACAGCGAGAAAGGAACGATCTCATGAAAAACAAAAAAGGTAAACTACTGGCGCTCAGCATGGCTTGCAGTATTGTAATGTTGGCTGCCGGCTGTGGCAACACCACGGATTCCGCTGTTTCTCAGGTTGAAGACAGTGTGGTAGCTTCTGCCGAGAGCATACAGGAATCCACTTCATCTGAATCGGAGACGCCAAATGCGGAAGTGTCTTCTTCTGCGGTGGAAACTGAGGAATCAGTGGCAATACAGGCTGAAAGCGTGGTGGAAGAAGTTGACGGGTTTACAATGTATTATCCGGATTATATGGTAGAAACAGAAGGTAAGACCCTTCGATTGAACGAAAAACCGGAGAAAATTATTGTACTTTCCAATGCGGCACTGCAAATTATGATTCGTTGTGATGTTCGGCCTATTGCAATCACTAGCATTTCCATGGGAGCGGAATATCCGGACTGGGTTTCAGAGCTTCCGGTGATCAGCACCGGAAAGAGTGAAGTAGATACCGAGTCCATTATTGCCATGGAGCCGGATCTGGTTATTATGGGAAGCTATCTCCAAGAGGACTATGGCACAATTTTGGATAGCGCTGGCATTCCGGTCTACTATACCAGCGAAGGCCCGTCTATTACATATAACGAAGTAAAGGCGGAGGCAATTGCCCTGACAAAATCCTTCGGAACGGAGCAGGATGTGGCGGAAACCGAGCAGGAATTTTCTGATTTGGAGACTCGCGCTCAGGAATTTTGCGATTCGATGGAGGAACGAGACGCCATGATTCTCTTTTCATTCCCGCCCAGTTATCAGCAGACCTCAAAAGGGTATTTGGGCAGTATGCTATCTATGCTGCCGTTTCATAACCTTTCAGATACGTTAATAGATCCTGATGATCGTACAGCCCCTCTGGACTTGGAAAAGTTGGTAGAGCTGGATCCGGAAGTCATTTTTGCGATTTCACCGGCCTATGACAGTGCAGAAGATTTGGAGGCGTCTTACGCGGAAGAAATGCAAAACAATCCTGCCGTGTGGGAAAACCTTCAGGCTGTTAAAAACGATCAGGTCATATACTTATCCAACGAATATGTGACTTCCAAAGGAATTCAGATCATTGACAGCATGAATCGTCTGATGGATCAGTTGGAAGAAACGTTTGGATAGGCGGGGCGGAATCTCATGAAGACCAGAAACGAAGCCGGGCTTCTAAAGGTCAGCGGTGTGATGCTGCTTCTTTTGATTTTGCTGGCGATCCTTGCGGTGATATCCGTTGCAATTGGCAGCGCCGGATATTCTGTTTTGGAGATCCTTCGTGCTGTTTTTTCAGAGGATGAAAGTCCTGTTAAGGTTATTGTTCTAAACCTTCGCCTTCCGAGGATGATCCTGGCTGTTTTGATTGGAGCGTCTCTGGCGTCCTCCGGTGCGTTGCTTCAGTCTGTGATGCGGAACCCTTTGGCGGACCCCGGTACCATCGGGGTATCCGCCGGTGCGGGTACTGCGGCTACCACCATTTTGTTGTTGTTTCCCAATCTTTCTGCTTCCGTTCCGGTGTTTGCGTTTGGCGGTGCTGCATTAGCCTGCCTTCTGATCTACACGATGGCGTGGAAAGAGGGGGTGGATCCAACCCGCATTATTCTCTCCGGTGTAGCGATCAATTCAGTGTTAGGTGCGTATAATTCGCTGCTGCAACTTTTAAACTCGGATAGCCTGGAAGGGGTGCTTGCCTTTATGAACGGAAGTTTATCCGGAAAAAGCTGGAATCAAGTAAAAATTCTCTGTGGTTATGCCGTCGTAGGGCTGATATTTTCTTTCTTTTGCATCCGCAGTGCCAATACGTTGCAGCTTGGAGATGAAATGGCCAAAAGCCTGGGGGTGAAAGTCAATGCAAGCCGTATT
>CABRZL010000074.1 GCA_902475435.1 uncultured Eubacteriales bacterium
GATTGCGGCCTGCAACAGTATCATGTGGGGCATACTTGATCGCCAGTTTTTCAATGGCCTCCCGTTTTTTCTCGGTCATAATTTCTATCCGCCCAAAGACTATGACGCTCCTGAAATAGGTTGTATACTCTTCTGGGACGACGAGATCCTGATCAATGACACAAAAGGATGCGTTCGCATTTTTTTGAATTGCGTCCAATTTATGACCGCTTTTTGCACAATGAAAATAGATTTTTTCCCCGTCATATACATAACTCATTGGAACGGCATAGGGATAATCCTCGTCCCCAGACAAAGCTAGAACGCCGGACGTCCCTCTATATAGAATATCCGCATTCTCCTGTGGGGATAACTCCTGCTTTTTTCTGCGCATTTCCAAAACCTCCTATAAACACAAAGCGCTTATTTTTACCCCTTCCATGGCCTAATGGGGTAAAAATAAGCGCTTTCCCGGCAGAAATTCTGTGTGGTATCTTATCACACAGCTGCTGAAAAGTCAATAGGTTGTTGTGTTAAGATACATTGTAGGTGTGTAGGTTTTTCAAACATATTGGACGGTGAACTTGATGGGAGAAAGCCAGTGACGAGGCTGCATGGGGAAGTTATTGTATATCGTCAGGATGAATGGATGGTGGAGTTTGAAACGGAGTTGTTACTTCATATGCTTGCCGCCTCTCTCCCACCGCGGGAAATGCGGATCATCCATATGAAAATCCGAGGCAACCGTATGCACGACATTTCCAAAGCCGAGCACCTTACTTTCCAACAAATCAATGGGCTACTCCAGAACGCCTATCCGGCAATCGTCCGCATTATACAGGGATGAAGCTTTTACTATTCCAACGATTGGAGGGACAAAAACGAATGAAAAAACTGATATGTATCGGCGGAACCATCTTATTTTCGCTTCAGATCGGAAAGCGTGCCGTGATCGTAAAGGGCGGCGATTGTATCTATACCTCCCGGGTCGTAGAGATTTTAAGTGAAACTAAGGAGGCCGTCTGCTTTAAGACAATGAATTCGGTCTATAAGTTTCCCTTTTGCCGGTTCCCGTTAAGGTGCCGCTGCCTTCCGAACTGTCCATGTGCGCATAATGAACAACTCAGGGCTCAGCTGTATTTCCTTCAGCTGGGCCCGTCCATTTTAAGGAGGTTTGATTTTATGAAACAGATTTATGGATTATGAGCCATGCCATGTTTCTCGACTGGATAAAGTTGCAGACACTTTTAGAGCACTGGCTCAAAGCCTTGCTTCATCGGGAAATTGAGGCAATCCCATTTCAGGACTGGGATTACTGGGATGTTGAAATCACTCCCGTCTCCGTGGAGGAAATGAAACTGCTATTAGATGCTGTCGAAACGGATGATGAGGACCGGAAAATCACCTCGAAGCAGACTGGACACGAAAAAGCCTCACCGATGCTTTTTCGCAAAAGTTGTTGGCCCCGGAGCTGCCTTTTCCTATTAAAACGACAATATCGACATGAACTGAACCAGAAAAAGAGGACAATAGACAAAACGCCCTGTGTAGGAAAATAAACCTATACAGGGGGTGTTCGTATGTCTAAGAGGAAATACACACATGTCCAAGAATTGGAGGGAGAGATCCTGGCCATGCGAGAGGCGGGAGCGACACGGCAAGAGATAGCAGATCATCTCGGGTTGACTAAGTCGGAAGTCAAGGATTGGATCACCCGGTATAACCGCCGGCAGGCGAAGCTGGCAGCAGGGATCCAACCCAGGCCGAAAGGAAGACCCAGAAAGGATGCAAAGTTTGTCAGCAAAGAAGCGGAGCAGGCATATGAGATCCAGCTTTTACAGATGGAAAACAAGCTGCTGCGGGATTTTCTGCGATCCATAGGAGGGAAGTGAGGCCGAGGGTAAAATACCACGTCATATATTGCCACAGAGAAGAATATCCAGTATCCGTGATGTGTGCGTTTTTTTGAAGTATCCAGAAGAGGCTACTACAACTTTGTCCATCGCTTGGGTCGACCAGAGAAGGACGCTGCTCTTGCACAGCTCATCGCGCGGCAGCGAGAGCGCAGCTTCCGCACTTATGGCTACCGGCGGCTGTGGCTGAAAACACAAAACATTTTCTGCAACCCCAAAACTGTACTGCGGATCATGAAGAAACATGGCCTGCTGTCTGAGATCCGCCGCTGCAGGAAATGGCAGCAGATGGGGCAGCAGATCCACAAGTATAAAAACGTTCTGAACAGAAATTTTCGCGCAGACAGATCTAACAGCAAATGGGTAACAGACATCTCTTACATCCATACAAAGCAAGGAATACTGTACCTGTCCATGATCCGGGATCTCTATGAAAACAGCATCGTGGCTTACAAGACAGAAACACATCAGACTGTCAACCTGGTACTGGACACCATCCGCTTGGCTATGAAAAGAGAGAAAAAGAGGGTCGCTGCGGAGTTGCAGCTCCACAGCGACCAAGGCTTTCAATACACATCCCAAGTGTATTGAAAGCTGACTAAACAATACGGCATTACGCCCTCCATGTCAAGACGGGGAAACCCGTATGACAATGCCATGGCGGAAAATTTCTTCCCTATCCTCAAAACGGAGTGTATCTATCGCCACAAACCGGCTACCTTCTCGGAAGCCAACGAGATGATCGACCGATATCCATTTTTACAACCATGAGCGCATCCAGCTAAAGACTGGAGAGGCGTTTTTTTATTGGCCAGGACATCCCTTACTATAAACTATACCAGCCGGAAGAGGACGCCCATGAAGTAGAATGACTTTGAGATTTCCATACACTTTCAAGGGAATTAATATTTTTTTATCTTTGGTTCCCAGGCTTATATTTACCATACAGGGATCCTCAATGGCTTTTTGAAGAGATACGGCACAGATCTCTTGCAATATACTGATTTTGTCCATCATGATATCTAAGGGATGACACCCGAACACTGCAGGGCGCTCTTGCGGATTACATTGCAAAGGACTGGGAGTCTGTCCGGGATAAAGCTGCACGAAAGGTTTTGGAAGACTTTTATTTCTGAAATACTTTAGGAGAAAAAGCTATGATGAATTTAAGCAAGATTGGGTGGTGCGACTTCTCATGGAATCCAGTAACAGGATGTAGAGACAACTGCTATTTTTTCTACGGGAGGCATCAGGCCGCGCGACTATGCGGTACTATCCGGATCAATCTGGGCGACCCGCAGATACAAAAAGGCCCCAAAAGAGGGCTTTATATTCTGCCGGCGCCTTTTCACAATGATTCTGACAAAGTAATCGCATATCCGGCCGGGTTCGCTCCTACTCTTCATCCCTACCGGCTCGGCATGATAGCCGCAAAAAAACCGGCAAATATCTATGTTTGCAGCACAGGGGAATTGTTCGGAGAATGGATTCCGGAAAAATGGATTGACCTGGTGTTTGATGCTTGTAAGGCAGCGCCATGGCACAATTATATGTTTCTGACGAAGCATCCCTACCGATATACGCAGCTGAGCGACGCAGGAAAACTCATAGAGCAGGATAATTTTTGGTACAGCAGCTACCTGTCCGATGAAAGAACGCCTTTCCTTTCGGAAAGGTATCACACATTCGGATATATCGACCTTAGCAGCCCCAAGCGTCTCCGTACACTCTGCCGGAGTTCAAGTGGATCATTGTCGGCTGCGATACGCCGGTTTTCAAACATGATGAGACGACGAGCCGCACTGCACTCGAAAAAATCCTGCAGGACAAAGGCAGCCGCCCATTATTATGAAGGACGCTTTTTCATCAATCACCCTTGCAAGCACCACATAACGCTCTTTGTCCTTGATAACCTGCAGGGCGTCAAGAACATCTTCCGCATCCGTCAGCTCCTCCACCTGATTCTCAGCCGGAATCCCAAGGTATTCGAGTTCTTCTATGGCCAGCTCAATCTGAAGACACCTTACCTTATTGCGTATATACTGTGCCCGTACATTCCGCAGGGCCTTTGTTAAGTAAGCGGTAAACTGATTCTTTACCGCATTGGTTTCATTGGAACCGTCATTGCGGTAATTCATATATTTCCCTCCAATCAATCTGAATTTCAAGAGTTCAGATTGACCGGGCGGGTCCCTGCAGTGTAACCTCCATAACCTGCCATAAAAAACAGGCGCCCGACTCATGACAAAATTCGACATGCAGCAGGCGCTGTTGTTAGCTCAATTTCATATAAACTATGTACTGTCAGTTCAGTACATAGGCTATAATACCCCAATGGCGGGTACGGACTTTTTTTGACCGCTAACCATTAAATAACCAGCCGTTTATGTAGGCTGATCATATTCGCTGCTTCGTATCAGCAGCGAAGCGCAGAACATCGTCCAGCGCATGAAAAATCCCTCCAATCAAAAACTTAGAATTGAAGGGAATAGACACGACGAATCACCCCGACAAAACCTCGTTTTTTTATTTGGCGGGGCTCGATTCCTATTTAATTCAGTATTTTGCGAACTGTCGGCTCTTTCATAATTGAACCATCATGCCATTACAAAACTGACATAAGTCTATACAATAGTAGGTGGATGTGAATCATAAGTGTATATAAAACATGAAACACTTGGCGATATTATTAAGTCTGCCCGCCAGAAAGCGGATATCACGATTGAAGAACTGGCAAACAGAGTTAATATTACCGAACGATATCTGTACCGGATTGAAAACGAAAGCAAAAAGCCCAGCTTTGATGTTCTTTACAGGCTAATTCGGGAACTGTCTATATTCTGAGGTGAAAAATCTTGTCCGTATGATGTACAACTGTGATGAACGCTCTATGCGGATTATCAAAGCAACCGTAAAGGCCGCATTAGAGAGTCAAATCATAGAATAGTTCAGAAAAGGCCGATGTCCTGAATTATTATCCCAATGAATCATCTGCTCTGTGTCTGTACTTATATACTTATGTTATCATCTCTTTTTAGTGAACAAGCGTATTATATCACAACATTTGTCGCTTTAACAACATACAGTTTTATTATATACGATGCAAAAAAGACACTTGGATTTAAAATGTATCTTTCATACAATAAAAATGGAATCTGTAGCGATTAGCATTCTGCAATTCGTTATTATAAGATATATAATTAGCGTAAATTCAAAAAACGATATAAATTACCTTGATAATAAAGCAAATGAAAAAAACAGCAAATCTGTTTCAGACTTACTGTTTTCATCGGATACCGATAACAAATAGCTACTCATCAATCTCATATTGAAATGTTATGTTGGCATCAAACTTTATATATTTTTTCCTTTTCAATTGATAATGTCAGAACAAACAAAGTTACATATAAGCTCTTCTTCGATGGCAGCTTATGCAGACACCCACGTTACCGGCAAGCTCCAGAATCTTTATAAGGGCAACCGCTGCATTTTGATCTGCAACGTTTCCTTTTTAAATAGATATGCCGGATCGCCCATGCAGAATAAGCAATCAGCGCAATCACCAACAAAGCTACGATCATGTTGTTTCCTCTCCTGTTTCAGATCATCAACAAGCCAATCCGATAAACTATAAATGTAACTGCCCAGGCTACCGCAAGTTGAAAGGCGGCCGTAAATCCCATCCATGCCCAGCTTCCAGACTCTTTGCGTATAGTGGCCAGAGAAGCGGCGCACGGAATATAAAGCAAACAAAACACCATAAGGCAAAAGGCGTTGAGGGGGCCAAACCCGATTCCCTCCAAAGCCGCGGCGAACGCAGTCATCCCCTCTGGGGAGCTGGCGTTGACGATCCCAAACAGCACGGCGCAGCTGGACACCACCACTTCCTTGGCGGAGACACCGGCGATCAGCGCCACGGCAATCTGCCAGAATCCCAAGCCAATGGGGATAAAAAACGGAGTAATCCATTTGCCAATCACCGCACCGAAGCTTCCCGTCATATCAGGAGCATACCCTTGAGGCCCGAAATTCAGCAAGGCCCAAATGATCAAGGTAGCCACGAAAATCGTGGTTCCGGCCTTCCCCAGGTAGTCCTTTATCTTTTCCCACACATAGATAGCTACCGTATGGGCGTCCGGCAGCTTGTACTCCGGCAGTTCAATCATCAAATAGTTGACGCTCTTCTTCCGGTCCAGCAGATGGATAATCGCTGATACGACAATGGCTACCACAATGCCGATGAGATACATAGAATAGGCCACTACCATTGCGTTATCCGGGAAAAACATTTCCGAGAACAAGATGTAAATAGTCAGCCGGGCATTGCAGCTCATAAACGGCGTGACCAGCATAACCTTGAAGCGGTCCCGCTTGTTTTCCAACGCACGGGAGGCCATGATGGCGGGAACGGTACATCCGAATCCCAGCAGCATGGGAATGAAGGCTTTTCCGGAGAGACCAAGCTTGCTCATGATTCCTTCCATCACATAAGCCACACGAGCCATGTATCCGCTGTCTTCCAGCAGCGCCAGGCAAAGGAACAGGATCAGGATGTTTGGCAGAAAGGTAACGATGGTGCCGACACCGCCAATAATGCCGTCCACCACCAGGGAGGTGAGAATATCTCCGGCCTGCACCGCAGCCAGTCCTGATGTTGCGGCATCGGAAAGCCAGCTGATCACCAGCTCAAGATAACCTTTGAGCCAGTCTCCCACAGTAAAAGTGAGAAAAAAGGTGACTGCCATGATTACAAGAAAAACAGGGATCCCCCATACCTTGCTGGTCAAGAGCTTGTCCGCCTTTTCGGTAAGAGCATCCTGCCGTTCCTTGTGGAGCAGAACCTCTCCGATAATTTCCCCTATGAAGTCGTATTTCTGATTAATGATGTCCGATTCATAGCTGCGGTCCAGCACCTGGGGGCGATCCACCGGATATTTCTCCGTAATTTCCTTATCCCCCTCCAGCAGCTTTAAAGCATGCCAGCGGTAGTTCTTCAGGTCAGGATACCGCTTCTTCACCTCAGGGATGATCAGGTCGATCTTATCCTCAATGTCATCCGAATAGACCATGGCGTACTCCGCATGGTGGTTATGTCGGTGCTGAGATACCGTCTTGTGCTCATGGATCAGGCGGTCCGGCCCGGTGCTGTCCTTATGATGGATGGCTGCGTGGAGCAGCACATCCAGTCCCCGCCGCTGGCGGGCGGATACCGGGATCACCGGGATACCAAGCATTTCCGGCAGGCGGTGCAAATCGATCTCCATGCCCCGTTTCTCTACAATATCCATCATATTCAGCGCCATTACGACCGGCTTACCCAGTTCCAATAGCTGCAAGGTCAAATAAAGGCTGCGCTCCAGGGCGGAAGCGTCTACTACGTTGATAATGACGTCCACTTCGTCGCTTAAAATGAATTGGCGGGATACCATCTCCTCCATAGTATAGGAAGTCAGGCTGTATGTACCCGGCAGATCCACCAGATGGATGGTCATGTCGTGGTCCTTCATGACGCCCTCCACCTTCTCCACGGTGACGCCGGGCCAATTTGCAACTTTCAGATTCGCTCCGGTATAAGCGTTGAATAACGTCGTCTTGCCGCAATTAGGGTTTCCAATAAACCCTATTGTCATTTCGTGCTCACTCATTCCGCCCCACCTTCCTTTACTTCAATATTCCTCGTAATATTGTATCCCAAGGCAAATCGGGTCCCCCGAAGCCTAATGATCAAAATTCCCTTTCCCTTACGGTTCAGTATGGAAACCGGTGTTTCCCGAGTCATTCCCAGTGCCTCAAGACGGCGCTCCAACTGGAAAGGAAGATGGATGTTTTCCACCACATAGGTATGTCCTATTTGGGCATCCTTTAACAGCATTGCCTACACCTCCAAAGATGTATTGAAAAAAGAGCCTCGCACCTACTGAAATGCCCAGTAGATACATGGCTCTTGTTATCACCAGGTCACATATGGCCCACTTACGGCGCATAGACTTTCGCTTATCTGTATTTGCCACTAAATGCGCGAAGCAGAACACAACCATCCAGTGGCCATCTGCATCGTGCATTGCGGAAAGAGCGGCACAAGCATTTTATCTCCACAACCGATGGGAGATGCAGGCACGCACAATTGCCGCAACGCCCTCGCAAATCAGCAAAATTCCTACAAGAATGCTCAGCGCAAACAGATTGGCAACCGGGTCGAAAAGGGAGAAGAAACCAACAACAGCCAGCAGGACGCCCAAGGCAGTCAGCCAGCCCCACCCTCTGACGCCGAAAGACTGCAGCTCAAAGGAATTAACAAATTGGTTAATCCCAGAAAACAGCAGCCACATGCCAAAGATAAAAGGCAGGGACAGCATGGTAAATGCCTGGTTAAACAACAGGAACAGGGCGAGCAATACCGTCAGGATCCCGTCCGCCAGGAACCAGCCAGCCCCGAACATCTTCCCGTCCCACTTCGCAAAAATTACAATATCAATGATACCGGAAATCAACATGGCAATCCCAATATACAGGGAAAGCGACAGCAATCCGACATCCGGATTAAACAGGCAGTAGATACCAACGATGATTAAAAGAACACCAGCAATGATCCATAAAACACGAGATAACGTTCGATTCATAAATTCCATTCACTCCTTTTCATACGGGCTCAAGCTTCTTTGTCTTTACAAGAAAAGCTCATTACTCTTCTTTTCGGAACAAGCTTTTTTGATTGCCATTGCCGCTATAGAAACCATGGCGCTGTTCACCTTACGGGCTGACTGCGGACAAATGGAAATGCAGCGCATACAGGAAATACATTTTTTGCTGTCCGTCTCCCTGGGATTTTCCCGGCTGATTGCCTGGGCCGGACACTTCTCTGCGCAAAGGCCGCACGCATTGCATTTATGGTCCGCCTTAGGAACCAGGCCTGCGCCGCCGGCTTTTTTATAGGGCCGATTCCCCGGGATTTGCGGAGCAGACATATCCGCGCTGCTTATTTTCGCAAGAATTTTTTCAGTAAATCTCTGCAACTGGCTTCTATCCTCATCATCTGGCCGTCCTGTCGCGTATTGGTGCATGATGGAATGCTCTGCAATGGCCGCAATCCCGGCAATTACCTGAAAGCCGCTCTTTAACGCAGTATCATTCAGTTCAATCAGAGTATCCTCATATGCCCGGTTGCCATACACGCAAACAACAACGCACATAGCCCCATTGCCATGGATTTTTTCAAGTCTTTCGGTAGCCAAGGCAGGCACACGTCCCCCAAAGGAAGGCACCGCGATGACAGCAATATCCTCTCTCTCTAAGCTAACTGCGGTAAAATCCGTTTTGGGGTCGGATAAATCAATTTTCTCGGCAGGCTTGTCCCATTTCGAGGTAATGGTATCTGCAACCTTCTGCGCCCCACCAGTTGGACTGAAAACGATCTGAAAAACACGCATAGCGATTCCTCCTGTAATATTTAATTTTACACCCTGGTTTTATTATAATCCACACGAGGTGTTATGTCAATATTTACAGGTCTGAGATTTTGCATTATAATAAAGATAGAATCCATAAGGAAAGTGAGATACTATGCATATCAGTACAAAATGCTCTGTTGCTCTCCATTGCCTTCTCTTTATTTATGAGTACGGAGAAAAAACAAAAGTCACCAGCGAACTTTTATCGCGCTCCACAGGTATGAACGCCGTCACCATCCGGAATATCATGAGTGCGTTGAAGCGTGATGGAATCATATCCGTGAAATACGGGACGGGCGGCGCAACGATGAACTGCACACCCGATGACATTAACCTATACCGTGTATGCAAAGCTCTGGAGCGCGATATCCTGTCCAAATTGATAGGTGTTCATTCGGCCCCGTCTTCCTTATGCCCTATTGGGCTGAATATCCATTCGATCCTTGACCGCTCTTACGAAAAAATACGGGATGATTTGAAAAGCAGTTTGGAAGAAATCACCCTGGAAAAGATTATTTCCGACTATCATACCTGTATCCGGGAAGAACCTCGCTAAATTTCATAAAGCCTTACGCCAGAGAAGTCAGCGGACAGAAAGTTCCTGCTGGTTTTTCTGGAAATCTTCACCATAGAGTCTTATTTTCAAGGATTCTGCGCCTTTTAGACTATGTCTTATTCATCCATTCATGTGGAAATAAAACAGAAATT
>CABRZL010000075.1 GCA_902475435.1 uncultured Eubacteriales bacterium
TTTGGCCGTCGGAATCCATTGTATGGTAAGCATGGCAAGAATCTCATGAAAACAGACATTCGGGAAACCGATAACTCCTATGAATTGGATATCGATTTGCCTGGCTTCAAAAAGGATGAGGTTCAGGTACAGTTGGAAAATGGCTATTTGACCATTAGCGCTGAAAAGGGCTTGGACAAAGACAAAAAAGATAAGGAAGGACGTTATATCCGTCAGGAACGTTATGCCGGTGCTTGCAGCCGTAGCTTCTATATCGGAACTGGTCCGGAAACGGAGGATATCAACGCCAAGTTTGAAGATGGTATCTTGAGAATTTCGATTCCCAAGACAGCGCCCAAGCAATTGCCGCAAAAAAATACCATTGCAATCGAATAACTTTTGCCGCCCTTCGGGGCGGCATTTTCTGCCCGGTTTCATCCTTTCATGAATTTCATTTTTCTGTTATCCCGCCTTCTGTGTTCACACAGAAGGCGGGATTTCGTATTTCGCCATTTTCTCAAACGATTCGTCTGAAACACACAAAATCTACGTAGCTGTAATCTCTTGAGTAATTGACCTTTTAATGATATAATAGCATATCAGTCCGGTGTTAAAACACCGGCGCTATAGTACTCATTGCAATCCATCCAAGGAGGATCCAGTTCCATGGAACAAATTTTTAAGCTGCATTCTCCCTTTTCCCCTTCAGGGGATCAACCGGAAGCCATTGAAATGTTAACTACGGGTCTCCAAAACGGCATTGATGAACAGGTACTTCTGGGTGTCACTGGTTCGGGTAAGACCTTTACGATGGCCAACATTATCGCCAAAATGAATCGCCCCACATTGGTATTGGCTCATAATAAGACCCTGGCAGCACAACTTTGCTCGGAGTTCAAAGAATTTTTTCCAGAGAACGCAGTAGAATACTTTGTCTCCTATTATGACTATTATCAGCCAGAAGCTTATATTGCTCATACGGATACTTACATCGAGAAGGACTCCGCTACCAACGATGAAATAGATCGGCTTCGGAACTCCGCCACGGCATCGCTATTAGAACGGCGGGATGTCATTGTAGTCTCGTCAGTGAGTTGCATTTACGGTCTAGGAGATCCTGACGACTATAGATCTCTCGTGATATCTATTCGTCAAGGACAAACCTGGGAACGGGATACTCTGCTTCGTCGGCTGATTGACATCCGTTATGAACGAAATGATTTGAATTTTATTCGAAACACATTTCGCGTGCGCGGAGACACCGTGGAAATATTTCCTGCAGGCTGGACAAATCGTGCCATCCGGATTGAATTTTTTGGGGACGAAGTCGACCGAATCAGTGAATTTAATGTAGTAACTGGTGTTGCAGAACGAGTGGTAAGTCATTGTGCAATCTATCCTGCCAGCCACTATGTTACTACCAAAGAGAAAATGGAACGCGCCACCCGGGAAATAGCCTGCGAAATGATGGAGCGGGAGGCTTGGTTCAAGGAGCAGGGAAAACTTCTGGAGGCCCAGCGCATTCATCAGCGGACAATGTATGATATTGAAATGATGGATGAATTGGGTTTTTGTTCCGGTATTGAAAACTATTCCCGAATCATCAGCGGCCGCCCGGCGGGTTCGCCACCCATGACGTTAATGGACTATTTCCCAGATGATTTCCTCATGTTCATTGACGAAAGCCATGTAACCATTCCACAGGTTCGAGCCATGTACAACGGAGATCGAGCCAGAAAACAAGCCTTAGTCGACTATGGCTTTCGCCTGCCTTCCGCTTTTGACAATCGGCCGTTAAAGTTTGATGAGTTTCAGAAGAAAATCAATCAAGTGATCTACGTATCCGCAACGCCGGCCGAGTATGAACTCAGTCGAGCGGGCCAAGTGGCCGAACAACTGTTACGGCCCACTGGACTTCTGGATCCGGAAGTGGAAATCCGTCCGGTGGAGGGCCAGATCGACGACCTCATCAGCGAAATTAACACAATTACCGCGCATAATTATCGTACATTGGTCACTACCCTCACCAAGAAGATGGCAGAAGACCTTACGGACTATCTTACTAAGGCCGGTATCAAGGTTCGTTATATGCATTCTGACGTGGATACCATGGAGCGTCAGGAAATTATTCGGGATTTGCGTATGCAGAAATTTGATGTGCTGGTTGGCATCAATTTGCTGCGGGAGGGCCTGGATTTGCCCGAAGTGGCGTTGGTCGCCATATTAGACGCAGATAAAGAAGGATTTTTACGCTCCCCTACCAGTCTGATCCAAACTATCGGCCGTGCTGCACGCAATGCCGATGGAAGAGTCATTATGTACGCCGATCACATAACTTCCGCTATGGATTACGCCATCAGTGAAACAAAACGACGCCGTGAACTACAGCAAGCCTATAATAAAGCCCATGGTATTGTGCCGAAAACCATAATCAAATCTATTCGGGAACTTATCGAAATATCCCGGACTGTGGATGTAGAAAAAGACGGCAAGAAGATGACCAAGAACGAGCGTGAGGCTGAAATCAATCGTCTAGAAAAAGAAATGAAACAAGCTGCCAAGATGATGGAGTTTGAGTATGCGGCTGTCCTGCGTGATCAAATTATTCAACTCCGCGGCATCAAGTAAGAAGGAAGGTTTTTATTATGGACAACAAAACCCCCCAGCAGCGGCGGGCAGAGCGCCAAAAATATCTGCGCATTCAGCGGATCATCCGTCTTTGTGCCATTGCATTGGCCATCATTCTTTCCATTATTTCATTGTTTGAAAGCTGCTCCACTAAAAAGGCCGTGGAAGATTTAGCTGCTCAACTTCGTGAGAAGAAGATTGCTCAGGCCCAGGCAGAACTCCAGGCCATGCAACCTTCCACTTCCCCCAGCCCGTCTGCTGAGATAATGGCCGGCGGAACTTCCGTGACGCTAAGCTTTGTAGGAAGCTGTACGCTGGGTATGGACGAAAACGACGCTTATGAAGGCTCATTTGAAGAATACTATGATAACTATGGGGCCTCCTATTTTTTTAAGAACGTCAAATCAATCTTTGAGGGGGATGATTTGACAGTAACCAGCCTGGAAAGCACCTTAACTTTGTCCGATACAAGACAGGACATAGATCAAGCCTTTCGGACGGATCCCTCCCATGCCGAAATTCTCTCTTTAGGCGGTATAGATGCGGTAGATGTGGCCAATCATCACATCTATGATTACAGTGACGAAGGCTATGTAGATACCCTGGCCAATTTGGATAATGCCGGGATCAATCGCTTTGGCTTTGAAAATGTATTGACTATGAACGTATCCGGAACCTCAACTACGAATTCTGGCCAAACCTCTATCTTAGAAACAAATGGGGTTTCCGTTGGCTTTACTGGCGTCTGGCAGGATTCTGATGAGGATTACGCCTCCATGGCCTTAGAAAATATTGCAACACTTCAGGATCAAGGCGCACAAATTATCATCGTGATGATTCACTGGTCCTCTGAAGATGCATCGCTTCCAGATGACAGCCAAATCTCCTTGGCGCATGAACTGGTTAACGCCGGCGCCGATCTGATTTTGGGCATTCAGCCCCAGACCCTACAGGGTATAGAGTGTTATCAGGGTAAGTATATTGTCTACAGCCTTGGCAGCTTTCTCTGCGGTGACACCTCCCCGGAAACTATGGATTCTATTATTTTTCAGCAAACCTTTACCGTTTCCAATGGACAGTGTCAGGACAATGCTGAATTTGAGATCATCCCCTGCTCAGTATCCACTGATCCGGATACCAATACTTATTGTCCGACGCCTGCATCTGGAGATGAAGCACAACGCATAACAGACCAGATTTATTCCCTCAGTGATCAACTGGACGGTGGTATCCGCCCGAAAACGGAGTAAAATACAGCTTAACCCAAATTCTTGCCTACCTTGAGCAATACATAACAGTAATAAACAGGAGCTGAATAAACTTGCAGGATCGCATTCGTATAAAAGGCGCTCGAGAAAACAATTTGAAAAATATCAATTTAAGTTTACCCAGAGACGCTCTGGTTGTATTTACAGGGCTTTCCGGATCCGGAAAGAGTTCCTTGGCCTTTGACACAATTTACGCCGAGGGCCAACGCCGGTATGTAGAATCTTTATCCTCTTATGCCAGGCAGTTTTTAGGTCAAATGGAAAAACCTGACGTGGATACAATTGACGGACTTTCTCCCGCTATTTCCATTGATCAGAAAACCACTTCCCGAAATCCCCGTTCTACCGTGGGCACGGTTACCGAAATTTATGATTACCTGCGGCTTCTCTGGGCCCGAGTCGGTATTCCACATTGTCCAAAATGCGGCAAAGAAATTCGTCGGCAGAGTGTAGATCAGATTGTAGACCAGATCATGTCGCTGGAGGAAGGCACTCGATTTCAAATCCTTGCACCGGTCATCCGTGGAAAAAAAGGCGAACATCAGAAAGTCTTTGTCGACGCAAAAAAAAGCGGTTATGTTCGCGTCAGAGTCGACGGTATTATCTATGATCTGACCGAGGAAATTTCTCTGAGCAAAACAAAAAAGCACAATATTGAGATCGTAGTAGATCGATTGATTATGAAACAAGATCTTGCACGACGGCTGACAGATTCTATTGAAACAGCCCTGGGACTCTCCGGCGGTATTGTCATCATACATTTGATCCAAGATAATACAGAACTCTCTTTTTCCCAAAATTACGCTTGTGAGGACTGCGGCATTTCGCTCCCTGAGTTGGAACCCCGAATGTTTTCCTTTAATAATCCCTACGGCGCCTGCCCACACTGCAGCGGTCTGGGTTATCAGCTGAAAGTAGATCCTGAACTTATTATGCCAAACAAAAGTCTTTCCATTTTGGAGGGCGGTATCATTGCCAGCGGATGGGGCAATGCAAAAAACGACACCATCAGTCGTATGTATTATGAGGCTTTAGGCCGAAAGTACGGATTTACTTTGGATACTCCCTTAGATCGGATATCCCCCCAGGCTATGGACGCTCTGCTTTACGGTACAAAAGGCGAAAAACTCAAACTGCAATATGACCGCGGCAATGGCCGCGGCACATTGGAACAGGCCTTTGAAGGAATTATCAACAATTTAAACCGCCGCTATCAGGAGACACAGTCCGACTCCATGCGCAGAGAACTGGAGGAGTGCATGAGCTACCATCCCTGTCCAGATTGTCATGGCGATCGACTAAGCCCGATCGTCCTAGCTGTCACAGTGGGCGGCATTAATATCATGGACTTTTGTAAGATGTCGGTCAACCAGGCGTTGGAGTTCATTGAGCATCTAGAGCTTCACGGTTCTCAAGTTGTCATTGCTCAGCAGATTTTAAGGGAAATAACTGCCCGCCTCAATTTTCTCAAAAGCGTTGGGCTGGAATATCTGACGCTTAGCCGCAGTGCAGGTTCCCTGTCTGGCGGCGAAAGCCAACGCATTCGATTGGCCACACAGATTGGTTCTGCCCTCATGGGCGTTCTATATATTCTAGACGAACCTTCGATTGGTCTTCACCAGAGAGATAACGACAAGCTGCTGCATACCCTGCGGGAAATGGTGAATCTCGGGAATACGCTTATCGTTGTGGAACACGATGAGGACACCATGCGCGCAGCGGATTATATTGTTGACGTCGGCCCCGGAGCGGGTATTCATGGCGGCGAAATTGTGGCCCAGGGATCCCTCGAGGATATTATTGCGGAGCCCCGTAGTATCACCGGTCAGTATCTCTCCGGAAAAAAGAAAATCCCCGTTCCAAAGATCCGTCGGTCCGGAAACGGAAAGTTCCTGAAATTTTATGGGTGCGCCGAAAACAACCTTCAGCACATCAATGTTTCTATCCCTTTGGGCACATTGACCGCTGTCACCGGTGTGTCCGGGTCCGGAAAATCCTCGCTTGTCAATGAAATTATTTATCAGAAGCTGGCAGCAGAGCTAAATCGGGCCAGGCTGCGCTCCGGCAAGCATGACCGGGCCGAAGGTATCGAACTTTTGGATAAGGTCATCTGCATTGACCAAAGTCCCATTGGCCGAACTCCCCGTTCTAATCCCGCCACCTATACAGGGCTATTTGCAGAAATCCGGGATCTGTTTGCCTCCACTACCGACGCCAAGGCCAAAGGCTACGGGCCGGGCCGATTTTCCTTTAACGTCAAAGGCGGCCGCTGTGAGGCTTGCTGCGGCGACGGCTTAGTAAAGATTGAAATGCACTTCCTTCCGGATATCTATGTTCCCTGCGATGTGTGCAAAGGCAAACGGTATAATCGGGAAACCTTAGACGTCCATTATAAAGGGAAAAATATTGCCGATGTACTGGATATGACAGCCGATGAGGCATTGGAATTTTTTGAAAACTTACCGAGAATTCGGCGGAAGGTGGAAGCCCTTTGCCAAGTGGGTTTGGGCTACATTAAGTTGGGACAGTCCTCTACCACACTCTCCGGAGGCGAGGCCCAGCGCGTTAAACTGGCCACGGAACTCAGCCGCGTATCCACAGGCAACACGTTCTATATTTTGGACGAACCTACTACGGGCCTTCATGTGGCGGACGTTCACCGCTTGGTAGACGTGCTTCAGGCACTTGTAGATCAAGGCAACACCGTTCTTGTGATCGAACACAATTTGGATGTAATCAAAGTGGCGGATCATATCATTGACCTTGGTCCTGAGGGTGGCACAGGCGGCGGCCAAATTGTCTGTACCGGTACACCTGAAGAGGTAGCCGCCTGTGAAAACAGCTATACGGGGCAGTATCTGAAACCCATGTTAGAGCGGGATCAATCAGAAGACTGATATCTTATAGCAGTAGTTTTCTGATTACCCCGGTTCAAAGAAGACTTTATTTCCTATACCATATTTTTAAAAATACACGCAAAACATCATCTGAAAAGAGCTGCCCTCCAAAAATTTGGAGGGCAGCGTTCTTCAAACCATAGGAGGCGGAGGTGGCATATTGGGACCGCCAGGCCCCGGCTCACCAGGCATTCCCGGAGGAGGCATCATCTTTTTTGCTTCATAGTCATCGACAATGCTTGTATTTGATACAAAAGTGACATGTTCAATATTCGGCAGTTTCGTACCTTCCGCAAGCGTTCCATAAAATACTGTGACAGGCTCTGTTGCATCAATCATCGCACCAGGTGCAATGGACAATGTTGCCACAGTGCTGTTTCCAGTGATATTCCACACAGACGAGGCATCCAAACTGAGGGCCGTCGCATTTACTGCCCCAGTGAGCTTCGTACTTTGAAGATTGAGCTCCAAATAGGAGGTCTTTTCCCGGTCTATATTTCCGGTCACATCCATATCCGTCAAATTTGCAACCAATCGGCCGCCTGCCTTTGCAAACGCAATATTTCCATCGGCCGGCTCCCCAAACGATACATGGTCCAGATTCATGACGGCCTTGCCATCCTCTGCACATAAAATACTGCCCACAGTGGAGGAAATCTTACCACCAAACATATGGATATAAGAATATTCAGGACTCATGGAATTATGGGTATTGAGTCCTACAGTTCCTGTGAGATCGCAATCATATAGATAGGTATGCCCCAGGGAATGCGCCACCATAACTGCTTCACAGCCTTTAGAAATAAAGGTAGAATGATAGGCGGAAATAATGGATTTCCCTGCGGTGTAAATACCGGGGGAGCCCGCTATTTCTGTTGTAGCATGAATATTTCGAACGGTAATATATCCGCCCTGAAAATCTGTTGCCAATGCGCCGGAGTTTTGACCGCCTGTGTGAATAACAGTGCCATTACAATATACATGTCCACCATACGAGGCGTCTACACCATGCCCCTGACGGTTATTGGTTTCAATGGTACCACCTTCAATCACAACAGCTCCGCCAAAGATCGCATAAGCGCCATTTGCAGTGGAGGAGTCATGACAAACAATCTTCGGATCTACCAGCGTAATGTGACTGGTTTTCTGGTTGGACAGTACAGCTGCAGAAAAACCATATTTGCTTCCCAGTTCGTTCCGAAGATCTTCTGGCGTCATTTCACCCCAGCCATGTATCTCTTTCCCTTTGAGATATAACGTCCCGCCGTCTCTTGCATAGATGGCGGAAGATCCCGCTGTACCGGTAGAAGAAAATATGGTTTTATCGACACGCCGGTCTGTTACCTCCGTGCCGATTACGGTGTATGTAGATTCTTTCGCCATTCTGGCTTCAACTTCAGGCTCCGGTGCAGTAGGCGTAGGCATGTTTTTAAAAGGGTCCATATTCATTCCTCGCTTTCAAATATTCTGGAAATCGAATTCCTATATGTTCACTGTAACACAAATTTTCTGAGACTCCAAATGATTTTGTAAAAATGGCACAAAGAGAATATCAAAAGCCATTTCGATGTTTAAAAGAATGCCGAAAAACATCTTTTCATGATGTTCTCTGTAAAAATCGCTCGACTATGTCAAAAAATTGTTGTATGCTTATTCCGCACGATATTCGCAAAGGAGCGAATCAGTATGCTGGAGGAAAATCGAAGTAATTTTGTCAATGGTATGCAAACCGGAATACCCATCGGGCTGGGTTATTTCGCTGTAGCATTTACCTTGGGCATCGCGGCAAAAAATGCTGGACTTACGGCCTTTCAGGCGGCTTTGGCCAGTCTGCTCACCAATGCTTCCGCAGGAGAATATGCCGGCTTTACGGTTATTGCAGAGAACGGAACCTATGTGGAAATGGCAATTATGATTTTAGTTGCCAATGCCAGATATTTGTTAATGTCCTGTGCATTGACACAGAAGCTTCGTCCTGAAACCAGACTTCGGCACAGACTTCTAATCGCGTTTGATGTGACCGATGAAATCTTTGGTGTAAGTATTGCTGCGCCAGGTTGGCTGAACCCATTTTTTGTTTATGGTGTTATTTGTGTGGCGGCTCCAGGCTGGTGTATTGGAACTTATCTTGGAGTACTGATGGGAAATTTGCTGCCCGCAAATTTGGTGTCTGCCTTGAGCGTTGGACTTTACGGCATGTTCCTGGCCGTTGTAATCCCTCCGGCCCGGAAAAGTAAAATCATAGCTGCAATTGTAGCAGTATCTATGGGACTAAGCTTCTTGCTGTCCAGACTGCCACTGACCGTTTCCTGGTCCTCCGGCACTCGGATTATCATACTTACGTTGATAATTTCTGTAGCTGCAGCAATTCTGTTTCCAATCGACGTTCCAGCGCAGGGTGAAATACCGGAAGGAGTCTCAGACAAATGACCAGAAATCCCTATCTTTACATTTTGGTGATGGCAGGGATCAGCTATCTTATTCGAGTGCTTCCCTTGACATTGATCCGCAAAGAAATACAAAATCGGTTTCTCCGCTCTTTTCTCCACTATGTTCCCTATGTGACGCTGTCTGTCATGACATTTCCCGCCATTGTTGAGGCCACAGAAAATCCAGTTGCAGGAGGGCTGGCCCTCCTTGTGGGAATTTTATTGTCCTGGTTTGGCAGAAGTCTGTTTACTGTAGCGGTACTGTCGTGTTTGACCGTATTTGTAACCGAGTTAATTTTGTAGGTTTTAGGAGGGAAAATAGATGCGCACAGAACAGGAAATGTATGATTTGATCCTGGGATACGCAGAAAATGACGAGCGCGTTAGAGCCGTCCTTCTTAACGGTTCCCGCGCCAATCCACTGGCCCCAAAAGACAATTATCAGGACTATGATATCATTTATGTTGTAAAGAATTTTGATGAATTTCAATCGGATTATGAATGGCTTGACGTCTTTGGAAAACGCCTTATAATGCAGATGCCGGAAGCCATGCGAGATCCTATTGGAAAAGGCTATTTTAACTGGATGATGTTATTTGAGGACGGCAATCGACTGGATCTGACGTTAATCCCAATTGAAAAACTGGATCTAATTGGAAACGACAGTTTGACCGTAGTTCTGCTCGACAAAGATGGTATTCTACCATCGTTTCCACCGTCCGACGACCGGGATTATCTCGTCAATTCTCCCTGTGCACTT
>CABRZL010000076.1 GCA_902475435.1 uncultured Eubacteriales bacterium
CATGAGCGATCAACAGGACAACGTAGTTTTTGATATTCAAAAAGACCCTTATAACTATGTGATGCGTGTTGTTTTTTGTCGATGGAAACCCTTTATCCTCCAAGCTATGGACACCGACGAAGTAACTAATTTTTCCCGATTCTGTAAGCAACTCCCTATTACGCAGAAGGTCTTAACACAAAACCTCAAGGCATTGGAGCAAGACGGCATTGTCGTTCGTTCCGTCATCCCTGACACGCCGCCTAGAACAGAATATCGGTTAACGCCGCGCGGTAAATCTCTTATTCCTTTGTTAAACGCGGTATATGACTGGGGCTGGCATGTAATGAAAGAAGAAAATCTCCCCATTGACGCCTTAGGAGAGATGTGGCATGGATATCGGGAAAAAGAGGATAATTTGATGTATCACCCCTTTCAACAAAAGGACAGGAAGTTACCTTGAGGTAACTTCCTTACTTTTATGTGCCTTCTTCACAAAAAAATAAAATTATGGTACGCTGAAACCATAAAATCAAAAAAGAAAGGATGATATTTGAATGGCCTGCACCAAATATCCGCATATGTTCCAGCCCATGACGATCAAAGGTGTAACATTTAAGAATCGCGTATTCGCCTCCCCCATTACCACCAATCGTATTGTCGATCACGGTTACCCAACCCCCGAGGGAATTGACGTCTATGAAACAAAAGCTCGCGGCGGGTTTGCTGAAGTAACGATTACAGAGTCGTTCATCGATCACGAATATTCCTGGCGCCACGAGCACGGCCTGAATGTCTGGGAGAATCCCATGACAACCTTCCATATGGAATCCATTATGACGCTTACAGAAGCAATCAAAGCACATGGGGCAGTTGCTTCAATTCAGCTCAATCATGTTGGTGCCATGAATCATCCAGACACCATTCCCGGCCACAAAAACCCCATCGGTCCCTCTGCTTTCGTGCGAGACGACGGCGTGCAAGTAGAAGAAATGACCGTCGAAATGATGGAAAAAACCGCCGCCCAGTGGGCTGAAGCCGCCTGGAACTGTAAGGCTTTGGGGTTCCAAATGGTAAATCTGCACGGCGGTCACGGCTGGCTGCTCAATCAGTTTATCTCTCCGCGTTTCAATCACCGTACGGATGAATATGGCGGTTCCATGGAAAATCGCGCTCGGTTTCCAATCATGGTCTGTAAGAAGATTAAGGAAATCTGCGGCGATGACTTTTTAATCGAATATCGTATGTCCGGTTCTGAACGCATTGAAGGCGGCATGACACTGGACGACGGCATCGAATTTGCTGAAATTATTCAGGACTACGTGGATCTGATTCATGTGACTTCCGGCGTTTATACAGATCATGTCAATACGAAAGCATTTTCCTCCATGTTTGACAAGCATGGATGCAATCTGGATTTAGCTGAAGCAATCAAGAAACATGTCCATGTCCCAGTCGTCGCTGTCGGCGGTTTCAATGCGCCGGAGCAGATCGAGGAGGCTCTGGCCAAAGAACAATGTGATTTTGTGGCCTTAGGACGTCAGCAATTCGCTGATCCTGAATTTGTAAATAAAACCTTAATGGGTCACGAAGATCAAATCGCCCCATGTCTCCGCTGCAGCTGCTTTAACCCATTGGCTTCCAATCCGGAAGAACGTCCCATTCCCGAGCTTTGGCATTGCGCCGTCAATCCTTGGGGCCAGCGTGAGCTTCGTTGGAGAAATGCGCCGAAGCCGAAAGGAAAACGAAAGGTACTGGTAATCGGCGGCGGTGTATCCGGAATGTATGCTGCTTTAACCGCTGCAGAACGCGGCCACGATGTAACTTTGGTGGAAAAAGAGCAAAAGTTAGGCGGTCTTTTATGGTTCACGGAGGTGGACACTGACAAGGAATCTCTGCTACGTTTCCGGGACAGCTTAATCGCCCGTTGCAAATACAATGGCGTCAAGATCATGCTGAACACCGAGGCCACCCGCGAAATGATAGAATCTTTTGCGCCTGACGCTGTGATCTGTGCTGTAGGCTCTCATCCATTCGTACCTCCGATTCCCGGCGTAGAAAACGCCAAACATGCTGTGGAGGCTTACAAAAACATTGACGCGCTAAAAGGCAAGAAAGTAGTCATTATCGGCGGCGGTGCCATTGGCTGTGAGTCCGGCTACTTCTTTGCCTCTGAATGTGGCGCTAAGGTGCAAATACTGGAAATGAGAGACGCCATGTGCAAGGACTCCTATCCTTCCCAAAGAGCAGCTCTGTTGCCACGTATGGATAAGGCCGGCATGATCCTTGACTGTTCCGTTACCACCAAAGAAATTACGCCCAACGGTGTAAAATTTTTGGACAAGGACGGAAACGAACAGTTTGCAGAGGCCGATTACGTGTATTATTGCTGCGGCAACCGTTCTAACGACGATATTGTTAAGAGTTTGGAGGGCGTTTGCCCCTGGTTTGTAGTGACCGGCGACGCTGTCCGTGCCAGAACCGTAAAACAAGCAACTTACGAAGGTTTCTGCGCGGCCATGGACATACTCTAATTCCCGTTCTAAAAAGCGGCATAGCCGATGGCTATGCCGCTTCACTGATATCCTATTTTCAAAAAATCTCAACAGATTCATTTGATTGCATATTCTGAGGAACCCTACTATTCTTTGTCTAATCCACAACAGTCACGAATCCAAGTGATGAAATTAGATGTAGCATCCCCTGTGCGCTCTGCCATAGTATGTCCCTGTCCCCAGACCATTTCGAAATCCACATCGGACACGTCCGTACTAGATTTTAACGCAAGTGCTAAATTCATCTCTACAGTTAGTGCCGTATCTCCCTGGGTAATTCCCGTGCGAATTCGCCAATGCTCTGCTACATTGGAGCTGTTTGCCCCTTCGTAATAGTCCAGTAAATAATACATGGGGTTATACATATTCTGCCGGGTAATTGAATCATTCCCCAATGCATCCACGCTGAATTGATACTCCTGATAGTCTGTCACATATTGCGGATCCCAGTCGCCATAAGCTGCATATTTTTCCTGATTTTCTTCTAACAACGCCGCCATCACAGCATCAAAATGAAGCGCATCATGCTCGTCATCGCCAAAAACGTAATTTTCCGCCTGTCCCCTTGCCAGGTCATCAAATGCACCCACACTTTTTGATGCATTTTTTACATATAATGCAAAATCAGCTATACTCGTTATCTGCGCAGTATTGGTTCCCGCATCATAAGTTACCCATTGGGCCTCCTGATTGAGCGATGCAATATAATCTTCTGGCGTCTCATAGGTGACGGCCTCACTGGATTCGTTCCCCATTGGGCCGGGCATTCCGCCTTCCGGAGGATCTCCCTGGGGACCTCCTCCGCCAAAACCGCCATCTGCCATAAAGCTTCCACCAGAGGTATACGGGAAATCTGTATCCGAAAGAAACTGATTGAGAGAACGCTCAATTTCACTGAGCATATAGTCGTAATAGCTTCCCGCAGCGTAAATATTGTCCGAGGTTTCCATCAGTGTTAAAGGATCCCCGTTTTCGTCCTTTAATCCCAATTCATTGATGTAGATTCCATATGCTGACGCCAAATCCTTAGAAAATGCCGAGGTCCATGTATCCGCAGCTCGCATACCGCTGTCCATATATTGCCCCATATTCCACTCATACGCTTCGTCTGCATAATCTAAAGAGGTAATGGGACACCAGCACATGGCACCGCAAATAGCATCACTGATATAGTTGCCGTCCGCATCATACATGGCCGCCCCAATTGACGCCAAATAGTCAAAGTAAAGTGTACTGTCTCCGCTTGCACCCAACACTGCACTCTGCGCACCACCTCCGCTGTGTCCGAACGCAAATATCCGCTCTGCGCTACCAGGAATCAGACTTTCGTTCAATCGCAAATAACGCACCGCCGCTTTCAAATCTACAACACCCCAAGGAGCACCTCCGCTATAAGCCAGTGATCCATCCTCGTTGTATCCGTTATTTCGGCCCCGGCACCCTGCATAAACATAAATAAATCCTGCATCCAAATAATCGCCAATTCCATTATAATAATAGCCGGTCGGCGCAGCCTGGGCCGAATATCCGGCCGTATTAACCGGCATAACAATCGGAGCCTCCTCCACAGTATAGCCACCTATGTTTACAGAATAATTATAGGTACACGTATATGTGCCATCGCCATTGTCGCTACCTTCCATATAGTCGCCAGGAACATAAATTCCCATCGTTTCATAATCCAGCGTCTCCGGCGATCCGCAGTATGCCACTCCATACTGATAGTAAACATTGTTATCCGCATCATACTGCCATGCAGTATGATCAAACGTCAACGCTTCAAAGTCAACCGAGTAGTTGGCAACGGCATCCTGAAGCTGCTCTTGGACTTCTTGTTCCTCCGCTATATCGGATGCCGTCTCATCCGTTTTCGGCGCGCTGTCTTCCAGTGCAGATTCCACTGTCTCTTTTGCCTCTGTTATATCGCTTACGCTCGCAACTTCCGCAGGCACGGATTCGCTTGCATTTTGTTCAATCTCATGTTGTTCCTGCACACCGCATCCCGACATGCCAAAGAAGACAGCCAAAAGTAATGCCAAAAATCGTTTTTGTATTTTCACAGGATTCCCTCCATTTCTAGTTTATTACATTATATCAGACATGCAGATCTCTACCAATTCCGTTTTTCCTAGAACTTATTCCCGCGTGGAATGAGACTAAAACTGCCAAAAGCAAACAGCGAATCATTCTCCACTCTTACGGAGAAATGATCCGCTGTTTTTGTTTATCTGCATCTAGAAAAGGGATGCGCTGAATACAGGATACTTTCTTTAATTTTAAAGATAATGCACCCGGAGCGCACGAATCGCATTGATCACTGCAATCACCATAACACCGACATCTGCAAAAATTGCCGTCCACATATTTGCAATTCCAAACGCTCCCAATGCCAAACAAACAAGTTTCACACCCAATGCAAACACTATATTTTGATAAACAATGGCAATGCACTTTCTGGAAATTTTAATGGCTTTTGCAATTTTAAGCGGATCGTCGTCCATCAAAACCACATCTGCTGCTTCTATGGCTGCATCTGACCCCATAGCCCCCATTGCAATACCAATATCTGCACGAGAAAGCACCGGAGCATCATTGATTCCATCTCCCACAAAAGCCAATTTTGCATTCTTTCTCTTTTCGTGCAGCAGCCTTTCCACTTCGGAAACTTTGTCGCCAGGAAGCAATTCGCTATGCACTTCATCTACACCGAGATTTGCCGCCACATGTTCCGCAACTTTATTCAGGTCCCCGGTTAACATAACCGTTTTCTCCACCCCAGCTGCTCTCAACGCGGCAATCGCCTCTTTGGCATGCGGTTTTTCCACATCGGAAATCACAATATGTCCTGCATATGCTCCCTCTATCGCCAAATGAATGATCGTTCCTACACTATGACAATCCTTGTAGGAAATCCCCAGCTTCCGCATAAGCTTACTATTGCCTACGGCCACTGTGATCCCGTCCACCTTGGCAATCACACCGCTTCCGCTTATTTCCTGTATTTCCGTTACCCTATTGCGATCAATTTCTTTTTTATATGCACGCTGCAGGCTCTTGCTGATCGGATGGGAAGAAGCGCATTCGGCCAGCGCTGCATATTCCAACAATTTCTGTTCTTCCATGGCATTATGATGTATGCCATTCACTTCAAATACGCCCTGTGTCAGCGTCCCTGTTTTATCGAAAACAACTATTTTCGTTTGGGATAGCGCTTCCAAATAATTGGAGCCCTTAATCAAAATTCCCTCTTTGCTGGCGCCGCCAAGCCCCGCGAAAAAGCTAAGCGGAATACTGATCACTAACGCGCAGGGGCAACTAATCACCAAAAAAGTCAATGCGCGATAAATCCAAATACTCCATTCTCCGCCCAGTCCCAAAAACAGGATACGAATCAGCGGCGGCAGCACTGCAAGCGCTACTGCTCCATAACAGACAGCCGGCGTATATACCCGCGCAAAACGTGAAATAAAATTCTCAGAACGCGATTTTCTGGAACTGGAGTTCTCCACCAATTCCAAAATCTTAGAGACTGTTGATTCGCAGAACATTTTTGTTGTGCGTACTTTCAGCACACCAGTCATATTGATACACCCACTGATGATTTCATCTCCGGCTTCCGCATCCCGCGGCATGCTTTCCCCGGTCAGGGCGCTTGTGTTGAGGGTCGAGGATCCTTCCAAGACGATACCATCCAGCGGAACCCGTTCCCCGGGCTGGATTACAATCACACTGCCCACTTCAACTTCTTCAGGATCCACCTGTTCCAGTTTTCCATCTCGCTCTATATTCGCATAGTCCGGGCGAATATCCATAAGGGCTGTGATATTCCGCCGGCTTTTTCCCACAGCGTAACTTTGGAACAATTCCCCAATTTGATAAAACAGCATGACAGCAACCGCTTCGTTATAGTCCCCGCTGCCTTCATAAGTAGCCAAAACGATAGCACCTAAAGTGGCTACAGTCATCAGAAAATTTTCATCAAAGACCTTTCGATTTAGGATCCCCCTCCACGCTTTTCGTAAAATATCATATCCAATAATCAGATAGCACACTAAATATAAGCCAATATTAAGTATTCCGGGAATCGGCGCTAGATTCAACACAATCAGCAAGACCGATGCGAGGATGATACGGATCAGCATTTTTTTCTGTTTTTTATTCATCTAACCCGCTCCAATCTTGTTATATATATTTTACAACTGTCGAACATCAAACTTTTTCACAAGTAGATCTCACACTCATCCTCCACTTTTTTGCAGTTCTTGAGAACCGTTTTCATCACTGTCTTCGGATCTTTTCCCGCTTCAAATTCCACAATCATCTTTTGCATCATAAAATTAACAACGGCATCTTGAACTCCTTCGGTTTTCTTTGCTGCCGTCTCCATCAAGTTGGCGCAGTTTGCACAATCGACTTCAATTTTATATGTTTTCTTCATAGAAAAAACCCCTTTTCACTCTTAAATTCAACGCTTAAGCACTTGTTTAATTGTTATGGATATAGTATAATTATCCTAATCAATAAAGTCAATGTTCTCGAGCAGGACTCTTCCAAAAGGGCGAAAATCATTTCCAAATGGAATAACGAGAATTGAAAAGAGGTTAAATTATGCAGGAGGTACATCTTCCCCATCTCCACAATGACAGCTTGAAAGCAATGGATTTGCAGAAATTTTTGCAAAAAACCGAAAATTTTCAAACCGTCGCCAACGTATTTAAGCAGTTGTCTGACAGCAGCAGGCTTCGCATTTTTTGGCTGCTCTGTCATTGTGAAGAATGCGTCGTCAATCTTTCTGCACTGGTGGATATGACCAGTCCGGCAGTCTCTCATCATTTGAGGCAACTAAAGGCCAACGGGCTGGTGGTCAGCCGCCGTATGGGAAAAGAAGTCTATTACAAGGCGTCTGACTCAGAGCAAAGCCAGCTACTTCACCAAATGATCGAGAAAACAATGGAAATATCTTGTCCCAAATAAACGGAGGTTCAATCGGATGGATCATCATGAAGCGGAGCATACGCGCAAAAAACTCCAAAATATTCCTACCGGAATGTTTTATAGGATGACACACACCAAGGAAGGTTCCACTACATCCTGTTATGATCGTTTCTATGAATCGTCAGAGTCAATTGGAAAAGTTGAAACATTCCTCTTATATCCGGGAATTAAACTCTCATTTCTATACTTTCTTGCAGATCAAACAGTATGTCGTCATCAATCGGACCGTGGTATATTAGAAATCAATTACTGTCGTTTTGGCCGCAGCGGTTGGAATATGAACCATGCAGGTACGCTTTACCTGGGTGCCGGGGATTGTTCCATTCACACCAGGAATCTATGTGCAAACTCCGTGATGACCTTTCCAAATGGTTATTATGAAGGACTGTCCATCCAAATAGATCTGTGTCAATTCTCAGAGCATCCTCCGGAACTGATCCAAGAGGCCGGCATAACTGGAGCACAGATTTGCCGGAAATTCTGCGCAAATGGCAGTTTTTCTCCCCGGATGTGAAAAAACTGCATCCATATTTTCAGGTTTTTATGACCTTCCCACTTCGCTTCAAATTCCATATTGCAAACTAAAACTCCAGGAACTGATACTTTACCTGTACAAAATAGATTATCAATTGACCAAAGAACCAAATCGTTATCAGGCTGAACAAATCCATATTATCAAACAAGTTCATGATCTGCTTACTGAAAATTTGGAACAGCGTATCACAATTGAAACGCTGGCCAAACAATTTCTCATGAATCCTTCCACACTGAAAGCAACCTTCAAAGCCGTCTATGGAAATTCCATCGCCGCTCATATTAAGGAACATCGTATGGAAAAAGCATCCGTACTGCTCCGGGAGACGGATAAAAGCGTAGCACAAATTTCAAGAGAGGTAGGCTATGAAAGCCAAAGCAAATTTTCAACGGAATTTCGGAAAGTGTTCCACATGCTCCCTTCGGAATACCGTAAAACACATCATGAAGTGATTTCCCCTCTCTGAATTCTGGCGAAAACCATTCAAAATAGCCAATAGATGAAAGCCCCCAATGTAGTTTCTCGTGCTACATTGGGGGGCTTTTCCAAAACAAAATAATATTCCATTTTTATGCGGAATCTCAGCCAAGAATCATGCGGTCATTGGTAAAATCTTCACCGCCGGAAGCGACATTGAATTTTTCCAACAAATCCTCTACGGTAAGCTTCTGTTTTGCTTCCCCACTAATATCCAATATGATGTTTCCATCCTTCATCATAATCAGTCGGTTGCCATAGGCGATGGCATCTTTCATATTATGAGTAATCATCAACGTTGTCAGGTGATCACGTGAGATAATCTTTTCTGTGGCTTCCAATACCTTGGCCGCCGTTTTGGGATCTAATGCCGCCGTATGTTCATCCAAAAGCAGTAATTTGGGTTTTACCAGACTGGCCATCAAAAGCGTAAGCGCTTGGCGCTGTCCGCCGGAAAGCAGCCCTACCCGGCTTGTCAGCCGTTCTTCCAGCCCAAGATCCAGAATTTTCAAGAGTTCCTTATATTTCTCCCGCTCTGCTTTGGTGATCCCACGGCGCAGGCTCCGTGTTTTTCCACGGCGCATGGCCAACGCCAGATTTTCTTCAATCTGCATCGTCGCCGCAGTTCCTGTCATAGGATCCTGGAATACACGCCCAATGTATTTTGCACGTTTATGCTCCGACAATTTTGTCACGTCTACCCCATCAATGAGAATGCTTCCCGCATCCACGGGAAACACTCCGGCAACTGCATTTAGCAACGTAGATTTTCCCGCTCCGTTGCCGCCAATGACAGTACAAAACTCCCCATCTTGCAAATGAAGGCTCAGTCCATTCAGCGCGACCTTTTCATTGACTGTACCCGCATTAAACACCTTCACAATATTGTCAATCTTAAGCACGAATGCCGGCCTCCCTTCCACGCTTAGTTTTTCCCGGGAAATACTTGCTCTTCCAATAGGGAATTGCCAAGAACAGCGCCACCACAAGAGCTGTCAGCAGCTTAAGATCATCCGTCGAAAGTCCCAGCCGCAGCACGAATTGAATCACAACATAATAGATGATTGCACCAATAATACATGCAAGCAGCTTCAACGCGAAATTATGGAAAATACGCTCAAAAATTACTTCACCGATAATGACAGCTGCCAAACCGATCACAATGGCTCCGCGCCCCATATTGATATCGGAAAATCCTTGGTATTGGCTCAACAAGGCGCCTGCCAAAGCAACCAATCCATTGGAAATCATCAATCCCATCACTTTTGTCACATTGGTGATTTCCAATG
>CABRZL010000077.1 GCA_902475435.1 uncultured Eubacteriales bacterium
TATAACCGTAGATAAATACAAGACCCATGATGCAGGTTAAACTGTATTGTTCGGCGTATTCCAGGCATTCTTCGGGGGTGTTCATGGCGGTTAAGAGCAAATCAAGGCATAGCCCGCATATAATGCTTAGGACTACTGCGCTGGCCAAGATCAGAGTAAACATGGTTCCGATGGTTCCCTTAATGCGTTCCCCGTTGCCTGCGCCAATATATTGGGACAACAATACCTGGCCGGCATTGGAAAAGCCCATTACCAGAAAGGTCAGAAAGTTCAGAACATCTCCGCCGATGGATACAGCCGACAGTCCAACACTCCCTACAAATTGACCGATGACGACCATATCTACCATATTGTATACAGTTTGCAGCAGGTTAGAACAGAGCAGGGGAAATGAAAAAATCAATAACAGTCTCGTTACACTGCCCTCAGTCAGGTCATGAATCAAAGAGTTGTTTTTTTCCATGTTCAGCGTTTCCTCCTCGGTGTTTTAACGTCTTCTCGCGTTTTAGTTTGATATCCAAATATAATCATACAACGCCTTTTATAAAATAGCAATGATCAAATACAAAAATATATGGATTAATAATGATTGACTGAGAAGGATGGCATAGAAAAAGATCGCTCCCATGTGCAGGCATGGGAGCGATTATTTGAGCATTGCACCAATGTGCTATGCAACATATATTTAGTAAAGGAGAAGAAAATATCAAAAAACATAAAAACTTATAAACCCAGCTTTGCAACTCGCCTCCGTTCTTCCGCAAAAGGGGCTGTCGGCATATCCAGGAATATTTCCCTGACAATCAGCGGATCCTTTTGCTGTATTCTTTATGTATATAGAATACAAGGGAATTATGAACGGTGCATGAACGAAGGGAAAACAAAATTTTAAGATTCGTATGCATGTAACGCATCTCTATTTAACAAAGTTATGGAACCGTATCCGGTTTTTAAAAACCCTTTTTGCACGAACATGCTCAGAATTCTGCTGACAGTGACCCTGCTGACGCCCAGAGCGGATGCAAGTTCCTCGTGAGTTATATGGATGACAGAATCAGAGGAAGGGTGATGAAGCAACAGCTTTGCAAGACGCTGATCTGCCTGCTGAAAGCTCATGGTGTCGACATGGGAACTTAAAAGCCGAACCGTTCTGGCAAGATATGCAATCATGGTGGAGGCCAGCGTTGGATTTTGCTGAAACAGCTTATCCACAGTTTGATGTCCCAACCGGACAATGTGACAATCCGTTTGTGCTGTGGCAGTTGAAACGCGAGGCATTCCATCAAAAAAGGATGCTTCTCCAAAAATGCTCCCGGCACGATAAACGGTTAAAAGCTTTTCTTCCCCCTGATCGGAGAGAATACTGGTACGAACAACACCTTTCTGGAGGCAGTATAGAAAGTCAGGGGTTTGTCCCTGTAAATAGATAAGCTGTCCGCGACGATATAATACGGTTGGACCTGCAGAGAAAAACGGAGCAAACAACTCTGTGGGAAGACCGGTACCGGGGGCAGAAAAACTATCATAGTACATGGCAGCACCCTCTAAAAATTTTATGAAGCAATTGTAACATACTTTACATTCTTTCTGCAAGAGGTGTGTCATAATGAAAGAAAAAACAGGAGGGATTTACTGATGGGTATGACAATGACTCAGAAAATTCTGGCGGCCCATGCCGGAAAGACGTCAGTTTTTGCCGGAGAGCTCATTGAAGCAAAGTTGGATCTAGTGTTGGGAAATGACGTGACTACTCCAGTGGCGATTACGGAATTTGAAAACGCGGGATTTACCAAGGTCTTTGACAAGGATAAGATCGCCATTGTTTTGGATCATTTTACGCCCTGTAAGGACATTAATGCTGCAAAGCTCTCTATGCAGGCCCGTAATTTTGCGAAAAAGCATCATATTACGAATTTCTTTGATGTTGGCACTATGGGAATTGAACACGCTCTGCTGCCGGAAAAGGGACTGATTGCAGCTGGAGAATGCTGCATCGGAGCTGACTCCCACACCTGTACCTATGGTGCCCTGGGCGCTTTCTCCACGGGAATTGGATCAACAGATATGTGTGCGGGTATGGCCTCAGGACGCGCTTGGTTCAAAGTCCCTTCGGCGATCCGGTTCTATTTGACTGGAAAACTCCAGCCTTGGGTTTCCGGAAAAGATGTTATTTTGCATATTATTGGCATGATTGGAGTAGATGGTGCGCTTTATAAATCTATGGAGTTTGCGGGTCCTGGCGTATCGTCGCTTTCCATGGACGATCGCTTTACAATCGCCAATATGGCCATTGAGGCCGGCGCCAAAAACGGTATTTTCCCGGTGGATGAAAAGACCGTCGAATATATGACTGGTCGCGTCAATCGTCCCTATACGGCATACGAAGCGGACGCCGATGCAGAATATGAAAAAGTAATTTCTATTGATCTGTCGGAAATTAAACCTACCGTATCGTTGCCCCATTTGCCCAGCAATACCAAGACAACTGCGGAAGTGGCTGGAATGGAGATTCAGCAGTGCGTCATTGGATCCTGTACCAATGGTAGAATCTCGGATCTGCGGGTTGCGGCGAAAGTTATGGAGGGAAGAAAGGTTGCGGACTCTGTCCGATGCATTGTGATTCCTGCGACACAGGATGTGTATATGCAGGCGCTCAAAGAAGGCTTGATCGAAACATTTATCAAGGCTGGAGCGGTGGTTTCTACGCCAACTTGCGGGCCGTGTTTGGGTGGACATATGGGGGTCCTTTATGAAGGAGAACGTGCAATATCCACAACAAACCGGAACTTTGTGGGACGGATGGGACATGTAAAGAGTGAAGTTGTGCTGTCGTCTCCTGCAGTAGCGGCTGCTTCTGCCATCAAGGGTACCATTTGTACGCCGGATGATCTGTGAGAAAAGGAGGAATTGTTGTGAAAATCAGTGGTAAAGTTCATAAATATGGGTCCAATGTGGACACAGATGTCATTATCCCAGCCCGGTACCTGAACGTACCGGATCACGCAGCGCTGGCATCCCATTGTATGGAAGACATCGATGCTGGATTTGCTAAGAATGTGCAGCCCGGCGATATCATGGTGGCTGATTGGAATTTTGGATGTGGATCATCTCGGGAACATGCACCGATTGCAATCAAGGCCAGTGGGATCTCTGTGGTGATTGCTGCCAGTTTTGCCCGTATTTTTTATCGTAACTGTATCAATATTGGGCTGCCCATTATGGAGTGTCCGGAAGCAGCGGCTGGAATTCGGGCAGGAGACCAGGTTTCTGTTAATTTTGAGACAGGAGAAATTGTGAATGAAACAAAAGGGGAGACTTACCACGCTGCTGCATTTCCGCCTTTTATTCAGGGAATCATTGAAGCGGGCGGACTGTTAAAGTCGCTGAAAGCCCGGGGACTGGCAGAATGAGAGAGGGACGGATATGGATTATAAAATTGCATTGATTCGCGGGGACGGAATAGGCCCGGAAGTGGTAGGGGAAGCTGTAAAGGTCCTTGATAAAATTGGGGAGAGATTTGGTCATACGTTCACTTATACAGACGTGTTGCTAGGCGGTTGCGCCATCGATGCATGTGGAACCCCCTTCCCGGATGGTACGGCGGAGGTCTGCAAGGCCTGTGATGCAGTGTTGCTTGGTGCGGTGGGCGGACCGAAGTGGGACACCTGCCCGGCCGATATTCGGCCGGAGAAGGGGTTGCTGGCCATTCGCAAGGCGTTGGGGTTATATGCCAATCTGCGCCCGGCTACACTCCGTCCAGCTTTGGCCGATGCAAGCCCCTTAAAAAAGGAGACTGTGGACAAGGGCATTGATCTTATGATGGTGCGAGAACTTACAGGCGGAATTTATTTCGGGAAGCGCGAGCGTTACGATACTCCGGATAAGGGAGTAGAATGTACCGATTTAATGGCTTATTCGGAAATGGAAATTGAACGGATTGGACGCCGGGCCTTTGAATTGGCACGGCTCCGCAGGAAGAAAGTCACGTCGGTGGATAAGGCCAACGTGTTGGAAACTTCCCGGCTTTGGCGCAGTGTAATGCACAGACTGGCAGAGGAATATGACGATGTAGAATATGCCGATATGCTGGTGGACAATGCGGCAATGCAGATTGTCCGGGATCCCAGCCAATTCGATGTGGTTGTGACGGAAAATATGTTTGGCGACATCTTATCCGATGAGGCGTCTATGGTGACCGGGTCCATTGGGCTGTTGCCCTCGGCGTCGATTGGAGATACGGCTCCGGGCCTGTATGAGCCGATCCACGGATCAGCACCGGATATTGCAGGGCAGAATAAGGCAAATCCCATTGCAACCATTCTGTCTGTGGCCATGATGATGCGGTATTCCTTTGGATTGCCGGCAGAGGCTGATGCTGTGGAACGGGCAGTAGATGCGGTCCTGGCAGAAGGCTGGCATACCTCAGATATTTCCGGCATTGGCAGTGCAATTGGTACGGTGGAAATGGGCAAGCTTATCTGTGATAAAATCTAAAATTCGGGGCACACTGCAAGTTTTCATTGCGGCGTGCCCGTTTTCATTCTGCATGAATCCATGCATTCTTTGAAAAATAATGAAAGAGACGTTGCAGAGACGGGACTGCAAAATGAATATTATTGATTTAATATTGCAAAAATAAAGGCTTGTTTCGGGTAAAATGCCTAAATTTATGAAAAAACAGAAAAATAAAAGAAAAACACTTGCATTTTAATGGGCGCTGGCTTATAATGGGTCAGAACGTGACTCGTATGTGACATTTGTATCATGATTAAGGAGCGGATTTGAATGAAACCTCTTTCTAAACTTGCATCAGCTGTACATGCGTCTTCTACAATGGCCATCGATGCCCTTTATAAAAGCATGAAAGCACAGGGCTTGGATGTAGTGGGGTTCGGTGCAGGGGAACCGGATTTTCCAACTCCGGATAATATTAAGGAAGCATGTATTTGCGCCCTGCGGGAAAATAAGACCAAATATACTGCTGCTTCCGGTATTATGGAGCTGAAGCAGGCGGTGTGTTATCGCATGAAAGAGGATTGCGGCCTGACCTATCAACCTGAAAATGTGCTGATTGCGTCCGGTGCGAAACACAATGTTTATTTAACGGTTCGGGCACTGGTAGACCCAGGTGACGAAGTGGTGATTCCTGCGCCATATTGGGTTAGCTACAGCGAAATTGTGGCTATGTGCGGTGCGGTTCCGGTTGTGGCGCAGACTAGGGAAGCCGATGAGTTTAAGCTTACGCCGGAAGAACTGGATGCAGCAATCACGGATAAAACCAAATGCATTATTTTTAACAGTCCTTCCAATCCCACTGGTATGATGTATACACGGGAGGAATTGAGGGCTTTGGCCGATGTGTGTATTGCACGGGACATCTATATCATTGCGGATGAGATCTATTATAAGTTGGTCTATGATGGACGTGAGTTTGTTTCTGTTGCGGCGCTTGGGGAAGATGTGAAGGAACGCACGATTATCATTAACGGTGTATCCAAGTCTTATGCTATGACAGGCTGGCGCATCGGATATTCTTTGGCACCGGCCAATATCACGAAAATCATGTCCAACTATGTGAGCCATTCTACAGCCGCTCCTTCCACGTTGTCTCAATGGGCCGCGGTGGAGGCGCTCACCGGTCCGCAGACCGCCGTGGAGGAAATGCGGAAGGCATTTGAAAAACGTCGGAACTATATGGTGGAACGCGTCAATGCCATCGATGGAGTGAGTTGTCTTATGCCGGAAGGCGCGTTCTATATAATGATGAATATAGGTAAGCTTTTTGGAAAAACACTGGATGGGGAAGTAATTGACTCTTCTGATAAATTTGCTGAGTTGTTCTTGCAGCGTGGCCTGGTGGCTGTTGTACCGGGCAGCGGATTTGACGCGCCGGAATATGTCCGTTGGAGTTACGCCACCTCCATGGAGAACATAAAAGCTGGAATGGATCGGCTGGAGCAGTTTTTAAAGCTTTTGGATCGCTGATGGTGCAATGCAGATTTTTTGCGTCCAGGGGTGGAAAAACAGGAAAAAATCCGTTATAATATGCACGGACTTTTGTCCGTGCATTTTTAGCGTCGGCAAGGGCAGCGCCCTTGCCCTTTAACCTTATGAAAAGGTCAAACCATGAAATGCAAGCGGCATGACGCTTTGAAAGGATTGATTGTTATTAGTACTTCAGTATATGAAAGTCCTCTGTCCAGCCGGTATGCCAGTGAGGAAATGCTCTATCTGTTTTCCCAGGACAAGAAATTTACCACCTGGCGCCGTCTGTGGATTGCACTGGCACGGGCAGAAATGAAGCTGGGATTACCCATAACCCAGGAACAGATTGATGAGATGGAAGCGCACAAAGACGATATCAACTACGATGTGGCGCGGGAAGAAGAAAAACGTCTGCGTCATGACGTCATGGCGCATGTCCATGCCTATGGAAAGCAGTGTCCGAAGGCTATGCCGATTATTCATCTGGGTGCAACCAGTTGTTATGTGGGGGACAATACTGACGTGATCCTTATGCGGGAAGGCATGGGACTGATTAAGAAGCGTCTGGTCAATGTGATTCGTGTTCTCTCCGATTTTGCGGAAACATACAAGGCGGAGCCAACGCTTGGCTTTACCCATTATCAGCCGGCGCAGCTTACCACCGTGGGGAAACGAGCCACGCTTTGGATCAATGAGCTTCTGATGGATCTGGAAGAGCTGGAATTCCGTACAGGGACTTTGAAACTCTTGGGGAGCAAAGGAACTACGGGAACGCAGGCCAGTTTTCTAGAGTTATTTGATGGGGACCATGAGAAGGTAAAAAAGCTGGAGCAGATGATTGCAGAAGAAATGGGATTTGATGGTGTTGTCCCCGTATCAGGGCAGACCTATTCCCGAAAGATGGACTCCGGCGTTATTTATACGTTGGCGGCCATTGCGCAGTCTGCCAGCAAATTTGCCAACGATATGCGTCTGCTGGCGCATATGAAGGAGATTGAAGAACCGTTTGAAACCAATCAAATCGGATCTTCCGCAATGCCATATAAACGAAACCCCATGCGCTGTGAGCGGATTTGCGCGCTGGCGCGCTATGTGATGGCGGATGTGATGAATCCGCAGATTACTGCGGCTACACAATGGTTTGAGCGGACGTTGGACGACTCCGCCAATAAGCGGATCTCTGTTCCTGAGGCCTTTTTGGCGGTAGATGCAATTTTGGGTATTTATCAAAATGTAGCTTCTGGATTGGTGGTCCATGACAAGGTGATCAGAAAACATATTCTGGAAGAGCTCCCCTTTATGGCTACGGAAAACATTATGATGGATGCAGTCAAACGGGGTGGCAACCGTCAGGAACTCCATGAGCGGATTCGGATTCATTCGATGGAGGCTGGGCATAATGTCAAGGATCTGGGGCAACCGAACAATCTGATTGATTTAATCGCTGCAGACCCGATATTCGGAATGACCAAAGTGGAACTTACGGCGCATCTCGAGCCAGAGCGATATATTGGGCGCTGCCCAGAGCAGGTAGATGAATTCCTTGAGGATTATGTACAGCCGGTACTTGTCCGGAATAAGGATCTGATTGACACAACAAAAGTAGATCTAAAGGTTTGATTTTGCGGTTTTATGACAAAAAGACCATTTTGATTTGACTTTGCAGATGACAATGGATATAATGATTCCTACATGTGCAAGGGCTGCTTGTGGCCTATAAAGTATAGGAGGCACGGACAAAAGATGAAAAAGAGTATCATCACCTATGTGGTTGTCATTGCGCTGATTGCGCTGATGGCATGCACAGCGGCGTTTGGTCTGGACTTGGGGTTTTGTGAAATTCCCAGTTTAGAGGACGGCGTGACCTTGGGACTGGATTTGGTAGGAGGGTCGGAGATCACCTATGAGGCAACGATTCCCGAGGGGACTGCCGACGCTGATATTTCAAGCGGCATGGATGCTGCAGTGACTATGCTTCGTCAGCGTCTGGACAGCCTTGGATATTCCGAGGCAACTGTTACGAAGCAGGGAGATAATCAGATTGTGGTGGATATTCCTGCGGTGGATAATCCGGAGGAAGCATCTGCTCAAATCGGTACTACTGCTGTAGTGGAGTTCCGTACATCGGACTATGACGCTGAAACCGGTACCGGTATGGTGCTGACCGGAAGCGGCATTCGATCTGCCAAAGCGGAGTACAGCGCGATTGACGAAACAGGAACGCAACAATGGCATGTAGTTTTGGAATTTACGGAAGAAGGACAAGCTCAGTTTACGGAGATGACGAAATATGCGGCCAATATGCCTTCTGGTGAGAACTATGTGGCAATTTATCTGGATGACACCATGATCTCGCAGCCGCAGGTCTCTTCTGAGTTCGCTTCTACTGGTATTGATTCGGATACTGCCATCATTACGTTGGGCTCCGATACCACTTCCGATTATGCAACTTATTTGGCGGATATCATTTCTGCAGGGCAGCTTCCGTTTACGTTGGAAAATGTAAAGATGGACAGCGTCGGAGCATCTTTGGGAGAAGAAAGCCTTTCTTCGTCCCTGATTGCAGGAGGAATTGGCGTTGTATTAGTCATTCTGTTTATGGTGATTGTATATCGCCTGCCCGGTTTAATCGCCAGTATTGCCTTACTGTTTTACACAGTACTGTTTATGATTGTTGCTTCTGTTGCGAAACTGAATTTAAGTCTGCCTGGAATTGCGGGTATCATTTTAACAATTGGTATGGCTGTGGATGCGAATGTCATTATATTTGAACGCATTAAGGAAGAAATCATCAATGGCAAAACAATTCGGGCGGCGATTGACGCCGGCTATAAGAATGCCATGAGTGCGATTATTGACTCAAACGTTACAACCATCATAGCTGCGGTTGTTCTATGGAAGTTGGGAACCGGTACTACAGTGGGATTTGCAAAGACGCTGTTTATTGGTGTGATTTTAAGTATGATTGTAATGCTGTTCCTTAGTCAAATCCTGATGAAGGGGTTGGTGCCCCTGAAGGCTACAAACCCGGCCCTATATGGTGTTAAAAACCTAGAGAAGGAGGAAAATTAAAATGTTCAAGAATAGAACGTTCAGCTTTGTGAAGCATTTTAAGATCTTCCTGCTCATTGGCATAATTTTTATGGCGACCGGTATAATCGGAATTGTAACGCTTCCTTTTGGGGTAAATCTGTTTAATATGGACGTAGATTTTCTCGGAGGCGTTACTACGACATATGACTTGGGGCAGCAGGTGGATAGCCAGGAAGTAGAATCTCTGGCTAGAGATGTCTTGGAAGACAAGCTTTCAAGCGTTACAACTTCAGGCGATACTGGAACACAGGTGGTTATCAAATCTCTGTTCGTTCCGGAAGAAACGCGGGATGCCTTGACGGCATCTATTCGAGAAACCTATCCGGATGCGGAGGTTGTGAGCAGCAGCTCTGTTTCTGCTTCGGTCAGTGAGGATCTTAGAAATTCTGCGGTACTTTCTGCCTTGGTGGCGGTTGTGTGCATGCTGGTGTATATTGGAATCCGCTTTGACTTTCGCTCCGGATTGGCGGCTGTCCTTGC
>CABRZL010000078.1 GCA_902475435.1 uncultured Eubacteriales bacterium
AAGGAGAAATTATAGTGTATTCCACAATACAACATAATTTTCTTGCCGTATTTCCCCGCTAAATACTCACGATAGATTTCCTTCTCATGGCTTTCGCCTACATATTTTGCCACGGGAATTTGCTCCTCGTCTGCGATCAGCGGTGGATTACTAATTGGCCAAAGATATTCCTTTTTATCATTCTCTACAGCGATTGTAGTCGTAACAATGTCATGAAGGTTTTCCAGCTGATCATAGACTTGATCCGGATTGCTACATACCTCTGTCCCGATTTCCACTTGGGACTCAGAAAAGTCAGTCATAATAAAAGGATGCCTTGCCTTATCCCCAAACGGATGCGGAGTCAAGGCAATATTACCATCCTCGTTAATTCGGATATTTTCTTTTTCTAGCCCAATGGCGCTGCTAAATAGCAGCGCCTTCATTTCCGGCATTTGAAAGACTTTTTTGAGGTCCATGGAGGTCCACGTCCTTTCTTACTCGCTTTCGATCAGCACCTGATCTCCTTCGCAATGCATTGTAATTTCTGTAATGGGCGCTTCAAAACTGTCGATAATCTTTTCGGCAATTGGATCCTCCAGATCTTTTTGAATGGTCCTTCGAAGATTTCTGGCTCCATAAACTTCCGAAAAGGATTTTTTCACCAAATAGTCAACAATGGTGTCATCCCATGTTAAACGCAGGCCCCGCTCCTGAAGCGAAGTTTGCAGTTCACGCAACATAATATCTGCAATATCCCGGAAGTTTTCCTCGGTAAGTTTATTAAAGCAGACAATCTCATCTACGCGGTTGATGAACTCTGGCCGCAGGAACTCTTGCAACGCCTTCATTGCCTTCTCCTTGGCCTGCTGATTCGGACTCCTGTCAAATCCGAGTGACGTGCTTCGCTGTTCGCTGCCAGCATTTGAAGTCATGATAATCACTGTATGCTCAAAATTCACAACACGTCCCTGCGCATCAGTGATACGGCCATCATCCAATACTTGCAATAAAATGTTTAACACATCGGCGTGGGCCTTTTCCAATTCGTCAAACAGAATAATCGAATAAGGCTTGCGGCGAACTTTTTCCGTGAGTTGCCCTGCTTCATCATACCCAACATATCCAGGAGGCGATCCGATCAGCTTAGATACGGAATGTTTCTCCATATACTCCGACATATCCAGACGAATCAAGGAGTCTACCCCATCAAAAAGCTCTGAAGCCAGGCACTTGACCAATTCAGTTTTTCCAACACCGGTAGAGCCTACAAAGATAAAGGATACCGGACGTTTTTTGGGAGAGATGCCTACACGACTTCGTCTTATAGCACGTGTTACTGCATCAATCGCCTCATCCTGTCCCACAATCCGCTCTCTAAGTTTCTTATCCAATGTCTTAAGCTGCTGATATTCCTGCGCCTGAATCTTACTGGCCGGAATTTTAGTCCACAACTCAATAACCCGCGCAAGATTTTCTATCGTCAGGGCCGGCCGCGGTTTGCTTTGAAGCTCATGTAGCTGACTGTCTAGCTGCAACTCCTTACTCCGCAGCAATGCCAAGCGTTCGTAGTCCTTCTCATCATGCTCTCCGCCATCGGTGAGCATTTCAATCTCTACATTGATGTCGGCCCATTCTTTCTTCAGTTCTGACAAGCGTTTAATATCCGGGTCCTTCAGGTTCACATCAGAACAGGCTTCATCAATTAAATCAATGGCTTTATCCGGAAGAAACCGGTCAGAGATATACCGCTCGCTGAGTATGACAGCTTGACGGCAGATTTCCGGTGAAATCGTCACGCCATGATACTCTTCGTAATAATGGGCAACTCCCCGCAGAATATCTACCGCTTCCTCTATGGTCGGCTCATTTACCGTAACGGGTTGGAAACGACGCTCTAATGCAGAATCTTTTTCAATATGCTTGCGGTACTCATTAAATGTGGTTGCACCAAGCACCTGAATTTCTCCACGCGACAACGCCGGTTTTAAAATATTGGCTGCATTCATGGAGCCCTCGGCATCGCCTGCCCCCACAATCGTATGGATTTCGTCAATCACCAGGATAATATTTCCCGTCTTTTTAATCTCGTCAATCAGGCCTTTCATACGGCTTTCAAACTGTCCCCGGAACTGTGTGCCAGCAACCAAAGCCGTCATGTCCAGCATATAAATTTCTTTGTCCAGAAGCTTATATGGTACATCTCCGTCTACAATGCGCTGTGCTAACCCTTCAGCGATTGCAGTCTTACCCACGCCCGGCTCACCAATGAGACAGGGATTATTTTTCTGCCGACGATTCAATATCTGAATCACACGCTCTGTCTCTTCCTCGCGGCCGACAATTTTATCAATTTTACCTTCTTTCGCCTTTCGAGTCAAATTGAGGCAGTAAGTCTCCAAATATTTTCTTTTGTCTTTTTTTCCGCCGCCTCGGCGGTTTCCATCCTTGCCGTTCTCCCTTGGCTGCTCCGACTTTTGTGGGCGATCGGAATTTCCAAACAGCTTATTGAGGTATGGGAATGTCGCAGTACGACCGTCTTCATCCTCTCTGCCTTCATCCGGAACCGGCGATTCCTCCAGCTCCTCCCCATCTGAGACGGCGCTCATCATCTCACTGTTCATGTTATCCAGATCCTCGTCTGTGATACCAAGCTTTTGCATCATATCATCCACAGGTTTAATCCCTAATTCTCTCGCACACTTCAGGCAGAGCCCCTCGTTTTTCGTTTCCCCATTTTCGATTTTTGTGATAAAAATCACAGCATAATTTTTTTTGCATCTGCTGCAAAGGGTTGGACGCATATTGTTTCTCCTTTACGCCATTTTTTGGCAAATTATAATTATCGACCCGTACATCTTTCGAAAGTCAATACTTCGATAGACGTTCAGTCATTGTTTACGGAATTTGGTGATACAGCATTTCGCCATCGCCAAACAATAGAAGGCCATCTGCTGCCGCCATCATATCTCCTGCTCGAGCGCCGCAATTGCTCCGCTCGAGCAGGACGCCTTTGTTATCATAGACCAGCAAAGCCTCGCTGTCAAGCATGCATATGCGATTACCGCAAACTAACAGCTTTCTTGGAAGCTCAGAAAGTAAATGCTCAGCGACTATATCTCCTTCTGGCGTTACAATCAACAACCGGTATTTTCCAAAACGACGGATCACCAGAGCCGCATAGTCACCACAATCCCAATCTAACAGCATATCATCGCGCATGACATACTGGCCGCGCTGATTCCCATCCGTGTCATAAAAGCGAATACCTTCACTGCTCCATAGCGCCACTCCATCATCACACGGCTTCACTTCATAAATAATCTCTTCAAATAACGGTACTTCCAACTCATTTTCCCTTGTATCAAACCGAAGCCCCCACTGGCCGCTGAGATTCACACAGCAAGAGGCCAGTGTTCCATCTGCTAAATATACCATCATGGCCATCGCTTGATCTGTAAAACCTATACGTTTTACTTCTTCTCCTGTTGACATAAGCAACTTTGTCATTGTCAGGAAACCCGACCCATCTGTAATGATCGCCACCTCGCCGTTGCTTCCAGGTACCGCAAGTTCAACTCCTCCGGAAACTTCCAAAATCTTGTAATCAGTTTTTTCGACTAACACCAACTCTGTGCCGTCCGCCTCATAGATCACAGCATACTGGTCGTTGCTTACAATTTGCGGTGATTTTATGTCCACATCCAATCGATATAACATCCGGCCTTCCAAATCCGATACGCAGATACATCCATCCCCGGCACCAATTACCATCTCTCCAGTCACATCATATACATCACCGGTCCAGGATAACGGTATCCACGCTTCTGAAGATTTTACCAAAAGTTTTTTTCGAAGATCTGCAATTGTCTCTTCCATTATCTCCGGATGTATCATGATCCACGCTCCTCCTATACAAAGCAGCGCTGCCACCAATAACATCCCAACATATTTCCACTTCCGTTTTGTCTGACGTCCCTGCGTAAGCACGGCGTCATCCAACATGAAATGAAACCTCCTCACATTCGTACCATAATTTTGTCATATACAAACCACCAGGCGGCATAGTGGGTCCCGCCGCCGTTCGAATTCCATTCTTTAAAATATTGCTGATTTCCTCTGGCGGAAATTTTCCTTCAGCAGCATATACCACCGTACCGGCCATAGCCCGCGCCATATTATATAGAAATCCATTTGCACAGATTTTCAGCAAGATCAGTTCTCCCTGGCGTTCTACATTGAAATAATAAACGGTCCGCACAGTACTTTTTACATCAGTACCTACACTTCGTACCGCCGCAAAATCATGCGTGCCTACAAAGCGTTCCGCCGCTTGTTTCATGACTGTTTCATCCAGACGCTTTGGGTAAAAACAAGCCCGGTTTACATAAAAGGGGTCTCGTATTCGCGAATTATAAATCTGATAGGTATACTCTTTTTTTATGCAAGAGCCAATGGCATTAAAGGAATCCGGCACCTGAAATGCCTCTCTCACCACAATATCCTGCGGCAAATGCGTATTCATGGCATAGGGAATACGCTCAACAGGAATTTGAGAAGTTGTATAAAAGTTAGCCACATAATTTCTGGCATGAACCCCTGCATCTGTACGGCCACAGCCAGTGATTTTGACACGATGGCCCATAATTTGGGACGCGGCCTGCTGCATGGTTTCACAAACCGTCACTGCATTTTTCTGTACCTGCCAGCCATGATAGGCCGTTCCTTCATATGTGAGCACCATGGCTATATTACGCAACAACAACACCCCTTAAAGCCCAAACTGCCGAAGGGTGATTACGCCAGCCAACAGCACAACCCCAACAAGCAATCCAATGGTATCCAAACTGTGCCAATGCAAAGGATTTAAACGAGTTCTTCCATTTCCACCCGTGTAACACCGACACTCCATCGCTGTGGCTAATTCGTCAGCCCGGCGGAATGCGCTGACAAACAACGGAACCAAAACAGGAATCAAGGCCTTTGCTTTTTGCAGCAAGTTCCCGGTTTCGAAATCTGCGCCGCGCGCTTTTTGCGCCGACATAATTTTATCTGTTTCCTCAATTAACGTCGGGATAAACCGAAGCGCAATACTCATCACCATGGAAAGCTCATGCACGGGAACTTTGATTTTTTTCAAAGGATTTAAAAGCAGTTCCAGCCCATCGGTCAGTGTAATTGGGGACGTGGTATAGGTAAGCAAAAACGTACCGGTAATCAACATAACAATTCTCGCTACCATCAATATAGCATTACGCACACCAGCGTCTGTGACCTTCAGCTTCCAAATATGAAACAGTTCGTTACCCGGAGTATAAAACATATTTAAAATAGCAGTAAACACAATGATAAAAATCAACGGCTTAACGCCTTTTAAAATCGTTTTCAAATGAATCTTGGAAATCCGAACCGCTACAATCAAATAAGCCAATACCAGTAAATACCCTATTATTCCCTTGCAGGTGAATAATGCGACAATATAAAAGATAACGTTTAATATCTTTGTTCTTGGATCCATTCGATGGATTGCGGTATCTCCAGGAAAATACTGGCCAATGGTAATATCTTTAAGCATCAGGCCTTTCCTCCCTTCAATGCCATAAGCGCTTCTTTCGCCTGCGCTGTGGTATATATAGAAGGGTCTACATCCAGCCCTAACTCTCTCAATCGACGAAAAACATTGGTAACCTGGGGAACCGCCAACCCCATGCTTACTAATTCTTCAGCATGTGAAAATACTGTTTTGGGCGTGCCATCCATGGCAATATGCGCATCATTGACCACTACCAGTCGTTCCACACTGTCCGCGATTTCCTCCATGGAGTGACTAACCATAATCACCGTGGCGTTTTTAGCAGCTTGATAAGTCCGGATATTATTCAAAATCTGCTCTCGCCCTTTGGGGTCCAATCCGGCTGTCGGTTCATCCAAAATCAGCACCTTAGGCTCCATCGCAATCACCCCGGCGATGGCCACTCGACGTTTCTGGCCGCCGGACAATTCAAATGGAGAAAGTTCTAATACGGACTCCGGCAATTCCACAAATTCAGCCGACTCTAACACGCGACGCCGTATTTCCGATTCATCCAGCTTCATATTTTGCGGGCCAAACGCAATATCTTTAAATACAGTTTCTTCAAAAAGCTGATATTCCGGGTACTGAAATACCAGGCCTACTTGAAAGCGCACCTGCCGGGTGAACTGTTTGTCCTCCCAGATATCCTTTCCCTCAAACAAAACCTGTCCCTCAGATGGCTTCAGAAGTCCATTTAAATGTTGTATCAACGTAGACTTTCCAGAACCTGTGTGGCCAATGATCCCCATGAACTCACCCTGATTCACAGAAAAATCCACATGTTCCAGAGCATACCGTTCAAACGGCGTACCCTGAGAATAAATATGCGTTAAACCTTTTGTTTCAATAATAGGATTCAAATTCATATCCTCCGGCTGTTAGCTTCCGGCTCTCCCGCGCAGCCTCCGCTGGGATGCCGTTTTTCCCTTTATGCCTGCGCTGCTGCAAAAATTGCCTGTGCACAGTCCTCTACAGATAACGCGTCCAAGGGAAGTGTCCACCCCTCCTGATTCAACGCATACATTAACTCGGTGGTTTCAGGCACGGTTAACCCGACCCCTTTTAAGAGTTCCACCTGAGAAAACACGTTTTGCGGCGTATCATCTGCAATGATTTTTCCTTCATTCATTACAATAACCCGGTCCGCATCAATCGCCTCCCGCATGTGATGCGTAATCAGCAGCACTGTAACGCCAAACTTTTGATTCAACTCGTGAATCGTGCTGACTACTTCGTTTCGGCCTACGGGATCCAGCATAGCAGTCGGTTCGTCCAACACCACACACTTGGGCCGCATAGCCAATACCCCTGCAATTGCCACGCGCTGCTTTTGCCCTCCAGACAGAAGATGCGGCGCGTGCTTCCGATATTCATACATCCCAACGGCCTTTAACGCTGCATCCACCCGCTCCCGGATTTCCTGGGATGGCACCCCCAGATTCTCCAGGGCAAATGCAACATCTTCCTCTACCACATTGGCAACAATCTGGTTATCCGGATTCTGGAATACCATGCCCACCGAGCGACGTATGGCAATCAAATCATCATCATTTTTTGTATCCATCCCATAAACGTAAATCTCCCCGCCAGAAGGCAGCAAAATTGCGTTAAAATGCTTTGCCAGCGTAGATTTTCCACAGCCATTGTGGCCTAAAATCACAATAAACTTTCCCTGCTCAATCTCCAAATTTAAATTCTCAAAGACCTTCAAAGCATCCATATGCTCCGTCTGCGCATAGGAAAACGAGGCGTCCTTTACCTGAATTGCAATATCCATTTTATTCCTCCCGCGTCCAGCGTCCCGCTGCGCCGCATGGCAGGACCAATCCTGATCGAGTCACAGGCAGTCCTAACTCATCGCAGTTTGTATGTCCACCGTATTTTGCAGAAAACAGGCTGTCAGAAATATATCCTACCACGGAAGGGGCTAATCCCGTGGTATAGGAATTGATCAGGACAAACAATGGATTCTCCGACAATACATCCGTACACAGCTTTACAAAATCAAAAAGATTTTTTTCAATCTTCCAGATCTCTCCAGATGGCCCGCGTCCATAGGAAGGCGGATCCATAATAATTGCGTCATATCGGCGCCCGCGTTTTATCTCTCGCTCCACAAATTTGGCACAATCATCGACAATCCAACGAATCGGCCTGTTTTCTAAGCCTGAAGCCGTTGCATTTTCTCGCGCCCAGGATACCATACCCCTGGCCGCATCCACATGACAGACTGAAGCCCCCGCTGCTGCACATGCCAGCGTTGCTCCCCCTGTATATGCAAATAGGTTGAGTACGCTGATTTCTCTTTTTGCATGCCGGATTTTTTCCATCGCCCAGTCCCAGTTGGTGGCCTGCTCCGGAAAAACACCGGTATGTTTAAAATTCATCGGCTTCACTTGAAACGTCAATTCTTTATAATGTATGTCCCATTTTTCCGGAAGCTTTTTTGCTACCCAGGCGCCTCCCCCGGTTTTGGATCGTGCATATCTCGCATTGTAAGTCTGCCAGCTTTTGCTGTCTCTCGGCGTATTCCATATTACCTGAGGATCGGGACGTACTAAGATATACTTTCCCCAGCGCTCCAACTTTTCTCCACCGGAACAATCCAGAACCTCATAATCTTTCCATTCATCTGCAATCCACATGGAAATCTCCTTTAGTCATCTGCACTTGGGCTGGGACTAACTTCCGGACTTGCAATAGGACCGGCCGACGGACTTGCAGAAGGACTTGGCTCATCCTCCTCGTCGCTTTCCCTGCTACCGCTACTGGTTGTACTTCGGCGACTGGTTCCTGAAGAAGATCCGTGATATGGGCACTCTTCATTGACCGGATCAAGTGTATCACAACGCGCTTCACTATATCCCGCCTGTTTTGCCAGGTATCCAATGCAATACTGCTGATCTGCCACAACAATGCCCGCAATGGGGAACTGTCTGGCATAATTCAGCATACCATATTGGTCAACCTCTCCATTGCGTTCGCATGCATCCGTAGCTAAATGGTAAGTACCGTCTGTATAGCAGAGATCTTCCTCCACATGCATATTGCAATATTCTGTCGGAACATCCTCTGCCGCCAATTGTACGGTTACCGTCCTGTCCCCACGAACATCCTTCTCACACCATCCGGTGGGAAGAAGTCCGCTGTCCTGACACACTTCAACTTCTATTACATCTGTCGGCTTGACAAATCCAGTATCTGTCTCTCCTTCGCTGACCTTTGTCATAACCTTATTCCACAGCACCGCCGCCGGATTATCAATATTTTCATCCAGCAGCACAATTTCCTGCGGTTCATCATAACCGCACCAGACTACCGCTGTGTGGTTGGGCGTATAGCCTGCAAACCACCGATCTTTGTCATCACTGGTCGTACCTGTTTTACCGGCTACGCTCATACCTTCAATTTGCGCTTCCGTACCAGCACCATCCTTCACGGTCTCTTCCATCATATAGGTGAGATAGTAAGCGGCTTTCTCGTCCAACACAGTACGGGATTCCTGTGTATTATCCAAAACAAGATTTCCCTCGCTGTCCAGTACCTTTGTATAGGTCCGCGCCTCCCGATAGGTGCCGTTGTTGGCCACCGCAGCGTAAGCTGCTGTCAGATCTCGGACAGTCACGCCACGAACCATACCACCTAAAGCCAAAGACCAGTAACTTTTATCGGTATATTCTACACCGTTTAGCTCATAGTCTTCTACCAGGGTATCCAGCCCCATCTCATTCACTGCATAATCATACGCATAATCCAGCGAAAGGTCATCCAGCACCTTGACCGCCACCGTATTTGTGGATCGCTTCATCGCCTCCAAAATACTGGTGAGACCATGATAGGTGTTATCCTCATTCTTTGGCCATGGAGTAGAACCAAACGTAAAGGGTGTATCGTCATACACAGTCGCCGGCGTTATAAGCCCCAGGTTAAGAGCCGGACCATACACGGTGATGGGTTTAATCGTAGAACCCGGGGACAAAAGGCTTTGCGTAGCTCGGC
>CABRZL010000079.1 GCA_902475435.1 uncultured Eubacteriales bacterium
ACCTTGACAATGTGATTTCTGAATTGGAGAAAAAATGGCACATCTCTGTAGGTAAAATCTTATCCGGCGGTACGCATGCCTTTGTGGCTTATGCCGATGGTAAAAATGGTGAAAAGTATGTTTTGAAAATTGATATGCCTGAAAATCTCGGCGGCGAATTTTCAAGAGGTATTACGATTCTTAAGCTAGCCGACGGACAGGTATATCCAAAGCTATATGCGTATGACATGAAAAGAAAAGCGTGCCTGCAAGAGCGTTTGGGAAAACCAATCAATTAATTACACTATCCTGTCAAAAATCAATTAGAAATTATATGCACTGCCTTGAAGAAAACTTGGGAAATTCCTGTCGCAAATGCAGACCTTCTAACCGGCAGAGAATCCATTACATGGTTTCGGGAGTTTATAGAGGAAACATGGAAACGACTAAATCATCCGTGTCCAAGCAGTGTGATCAAACAGGCATTTTCCTTTTTACAGTCAAGGGAGGACGCCTTAAATCCGTCTGAATTTGTATTGCTTCATGGTGATGCACACGGTGGGAATACACTCAAAACATTATCGGGCGACAGCTATAAGCTAATTGACCCGGATGGTATTTTTTATGAAAAAGCCTATGATTTAGGTGTCCTTATGCGGGAATGGATTGCGGAATACACACAGAATCCATTGAAAAAAGGAACGCAACGGTGTGAGTATCTTCACGGTTTGACTGGCGTTCCAAAACAGGCAATTTGGGAATGGGGTTACTTACAGACCGTTTCAACCGCATTTGTATTACTCAAAATTGGGCAGGAAAACACTGGGCACAAAATGCTTCATGTTGCGGAGTGTTGGAGTACCGCCTCCCCTTGCTTTTGTTAATAGAGCGAGAATTTTCATAACAGATTTTGAAGCTCACAAAATACATTCGGTATACCCATAATGCTTTTCACAGGCTGTCATTTACCATATGGCAGTAGCCAACAGGTTATGCACCACGCAATGCATTCCCTGTTGCACTCGCAGCCAGACCGTCAACGCGGAAGAATTTACAGGAATTGTCACCTTGCCTTTTGGCATTTATCCACAGTTAATATGAAAAACGGGCCGCTATGAAAGTGGCCCGTTACTTTTCGTCATGAGACCTGTGGATACAGAGTTCCTTTTTATTGTTCCCTAGTCATAAGTTTGCGCAGCATATCAGCAAATTCTTCTATGTAGTAGTTTGTCCGGTCTTTTCGCCAGAAAGCACAGTAATTGCGCATGATTTGTTTTTCTCCTTGATATACAGGAAGCCGGCGGATTGACGTACTCTCCGGCGGAAGCGTCCCAACACTTTCAATAGGCAGAAAACCGCGGTTGCTTACCACCAGCAGACGCCCTTCCTCCAAATTGTCTGCAAACAGATAGCTCCCCCCAAGCCCCAAAGTGTTTTGATAATATTCCTGTTCCGCGCTTTGCTGCTCCCGAGAAGTAATCAAGATACACGGAATCAGTTTAAGTTCCTCAATTTGAATACGATCCTTTTTGCTAAGAGGATTATTTACGGAAATCTCCGCATAACAACCACACTGCATCAATTCATAATTCATATAAATCTCGGAAAAAGCCCGGCGCTGATCATTCAGGATCAAATCCACACCACCGAATCGAAGCAAATCATAGAGTTCCTCATGGGTGCCATTGACAATGTGGATGTCCACCTCTGGATAGATGCTGGAAAACTCTGCAATTGCCTGATGGAGCTCTAATCCGTTATAGCCTCGTAAATAACCAATACGCAGCTGCAATTCATGATCCCTTCCCAAACGCTTTGTCTCATGGATAAGGTTATCCACCTGCTCTAAAATCACCTTACAGTGAGAATAAAAGTACCGACCTGTAGGCGTAATGGTAAACCGCCGGTTCTCACGATGAATCAATTCTACACCTAATTCTTTTTCCAACGACTGAATTTGCTGTGAAATCGCAGACTGGGAGATATAACACAGTTCTGCAGCTTCAGTAAAGCTGTTGCAGTCAATGACCGCAACAAAATATTTCATTTGTCTGAGCAGCATAACTTCACCTTCCTTAGACAACGTGCTTTTTTGACAATAAATGCTTCCGCGGACGAAAGCCTTCAAAACTTTTGTCTTTATTATATAAGAAGAACCATACAGTTTCAATTGTCCACGCTCACGTCATAAAAACTCCTTGCCGCTTATTTCATAATTTGTAATAACAACTTAGGAGGTGATTCTGTGGCAAACAATACAACAATCTTCTGCAAGACTGACTCCCAACGACTACAATCTGATATATTCCAAGTAATAGAGAACGAATTTTATAGTTGCAAGGCCATCATAGCATTGGAGTCAGAATGAGACAAAAAGAAATCGTTGTACATTGTATTTATTCCGAAAAGGAGATCCGCCTTTCTCACTTACCGGATCAATTGTTTCGTTCGTTTTCAACGCGAGTCTTGCAGTTGGATCAATTGGTATCCTATCAGCGATAAATCATCGCTGATTTTAAGGGGCTGATTTTCTGCCATAAGTGCGGTTATCCGCTTGCAGTCGTCAACCGCAAAAACGCAAAAGATGAGGATGTACTGTACTTTGTTTGCCGCACGTATCAGCGATTCACCAAAGCTCGCGTCTGCACTTGCCATTCTATCAAAGAAAAAATGGTTACCGATGCTGTCATTGCCAAAGTACAGGAGGTCTGAGGGGCATACTTGAATCCAGAACGGTTACAACCTACCGCAGAGGCTGCCGTAAACGAAGCCGACAAGTCAGAGAGCTACAAGGTGAAATTCAATCCCTACACATCAAGCTTGACCGCCTGACCGCAAATCTTGATAAGATGCATATGGACCGGCTGAGCGGACTATTGGAAGAGCCTGATTTTGATCGTATTTATCAGCGGATCAAGGAATGGCACGGCGCATTGGAAAAAGCATTAAAAACATTAGCGCAGGAAGTCCCTTTCCCTGCAAAAGGAAGGGCCCGAAATCTGGTACAGCAGTTTTGAGACGGTGTCTTCACCAGTCAGAAACCATAGATCAGCCTTATGGAACGTGTAGAAATGACCTATGACAAACAAATCATTATCAAATTTTGCTTCCGTAAATCAGAAGCAATTTCTTAGAGGCTTACGTTTACATTAGGCATGGTGCGATGTATTGCAGCTCGGCTAATGCAAACAATATCCTTAAATACTTTAAAAATCAATAGGAATAACTCTGAACCTTTTGATTTTGCAACTTCCCATTTACGTTGCATGCGTGAAACAACTGTGATATGATAATGATAGCAATAGCGTCAGCCATATAAAACGCAGAGCCAATGATATTTTTGGTGCGAGTAAAAATCTGAAACAGGAGAGATTACTTTCAATATACAGTTGAGATCACCATGGCAGGTTGCATTACAAATTGTACGCACCGCTATGTTGACGGCGGTCCCAACACGCTCTAACGAGACCTTGGTACGACCGGCATTATGCTGGCTCTGCATGGGAGTCGGGATAATCACAGCATGGCAACCAGAAATCCAATAGCTTATAGTGGATTGTTTTGTGCTTCCAATTATTGGGCTGCAAAAGTTTTTTCTTGCTGTTTAATTTACTTGTTTCCGAGTCTATCCCGGCAATAATATGGAGGAACACATTTCTGTGTTCAAGAAAGCCTTTGATACGCCGGAGCGCAAGACCGGCGGGGTCAAACCGTCATCCCTTCCTACTCCATCTCCATGGGGAACCACGGTTCCATTGGCTGTTCCGTAGCAACCTGATACAGCCACTATACGCTGACAGAGATTCTCCGGAAGGAGTTGGGTTACGACGAGCTGGTTTATGCCGACTGGGACATCGCCTATGGCAAGAAATTGGGCGTGGAGGATATGCCCTTTATTATGCGGCGCTACCCAAGCTTGACGGCTGGCCTCGATATGTTCGGAGGCAGCAACGACATAGCCGCCAACCGGGACGCCTATCATCCGGGCGTGATGCTGCGGACAAATTATCCCATGGACCTCCCTGGTGTGCCATGAGGACAATGAGGGCCACGCCTATGACTACGGCTTCAGTCTGGACTGAAACGGCGTATTCCATGACTGACGTGCCGAGAAATACAGATGGGAAGTATACAAACAAGGCATATCAGAGGAGTGATTGAAATGCATCAATTTTATCCCACCCTGCTTTCTCCGATTCAGGTCGGCGGACGCATTTTGAAAAACCGGATGATCTGTCCGCCCAGTGCACCGGGGACCATCCAAGGACCTCAGAACTATCCAACAGACACCCTTATAAACTACTACGCAGACCGGGCGCGGAACGGCGCAGCTATCGTCACATGCAGCGGTGGGTATCTTGCTCCCCCGGATCCCAACGGCCACATGTGGGGTTGGGACGTGACCCAAGGGCTGACTCAAAATCTCATGTGCGAACTGGCCGAGGCGGTGCACCTTCACGGCTCTCTGGCGAACGGCTTCCTGATTACATTCCCCCAGGCAGGCTACGATGTGTCTCGCTTCGATGTGGAGAAAAACAGGGAAATTCGGTTCATGCTGAACCCAGATTTTGTGGAAATGCCGAAGGACATGATCTATGAGAACATCGAGCGTTACATCCGGCAGGTCAAGGCCATGGCGGACTGCGGCTTCGACGGCGTGAATATCCACATGAGCTATCGGTTCACCCTGGCGGCCCGGTTCCTGTCGCCCATGACCAATCTGCGGACGGACGAGTTCGGTGGCAGCTTTGAAAACCGGCTACGCTTTGCAAAGCTGCTCTGTGGCGGCATTAAAAAAGCGTGCGGGTGGAACTTCCTGATCGAAGTAACCATCGCCGGAAAGGACCCGCTACCGGAGGGCTGGACCATCGAGGATTCCATCGCGTTTTCCAAAGGGATGAAGGGACTTGTGGACATCATGACCGTCCGCTCCTCCACACTGGACCCCCAGCATCCCACAGGCTATGAATTGAATCCCCGGCCTTGGGTCGGCCTGGCAGCTGAGGTCAAGACTGGTGGCGCGGAAATTGCTGTGGCAGCATCCTCCGGGCTTTTTGACCCGGATGCCAATGAACGGATTCTCGCATCAGGACAGGCTGATCTGGTGTCTATGGCCAGAGCGTTTATCAGCAACAATGACTACTACCGCTGCATTCAAGAGCACCGGCCGGAGGACTTGGTTCCCTGCGTCCGCTGCAACAAGTGTCTCAATGCAAACGCCAACCCTGGGAACCCATGGCTACATATCTGCACCGTCAATCCCACCCGCGGCATGGAGCCGTTTATGGGAACAGTAAAGCCGCTGAACGACAAGAAGAAAAACGTCGCCGTGATCGGCGGCGGACCGGCGGGGATGATGGCTGCGCTTACTGCGGCAAAACAGGGACATTCTGTGACATTATTTGAGAAAACCGGCGCACTGGGCGGATTGCTGAAGCACACGGATCTGGTTCCCTTTAAGTGGCCCATGCGGGATTATAAAAATTACCTGATTCGTCAGGTGGAAAAGCAGGAGAATCTAACTGTCCGGCTGAATACAACGCCGGAGCCGGAGGTGCTGGACGCGGATTGGTTTGAGGTCGTGCTGTGCTGCGTGGGTTCGTCTCCTGCCCGTCCGCCCATCGCGGGTCTTGACCGGGACAACGTATTCTTCGGTGCAGAGGTCCTGGGCCATGAAGAAATGCTGGGACAACGTGTAGTGATTATCGGCGGCGGTGAAATTGGCGTGGAGGCCGGGATTCAAGCCGCCCGGACAGGCCGGGACATTACGGTACTGGAAATGACCGATTTGCTGGCCAGAGAGGCAAACCGCGGCCACTACTACAGCATGATTCGCGATGCATGGGAGGCCGAACCAGGCTTCACGGGGATCACAAACGCCACAGTTACCGCCATCACCGACATAGGTGTTTCCTATCGGGATAAAAGCGGAGAAACCCACACGATCCCCTGTGATTCCGTGGTGGTTTCTGCTGGAATGCGGCCCAATACAGAAGAAGCCTTCCGCTACGCCAAGGCGGGGCAGTATTTCCGTATGCTCGGAGATTGCACCAAGGCTGCCAGTGTGACCCAGGCCATCCGCAGCGCATATATGACGGCTATGGCTCTGTAATAAAATTGAGATTGCAACTTGGAGATGCAGTATGAAATCTCCATAGTTTGTGGAACCTGGATATCTACATCAAATCGGATAAAATACTGGCACAAAGCTCAGCGCCCTGCTTGCGGCCATGACCGACGTGGAAAAGCTGAATCTATACATGGGTTCCTGCCTTGGCGTGCCCGAAATTCGGATGTACGATGGTCCAGCAGGCGTGACCTCGGTCCATAAAACTACTGATCTTCCGGTGCAGGAGATGCTGGCGGCATCATGGGACACTGAACTGGCTTATAAGTACGGCAAAGTGGAGGGCAGCGAAAACTTTGCAGTTTCCGGCAACACACAGCTTGGTAGTCAATTTGATCTGGTTCGCATTCCGCAATTTGGACGGAATAAGGATATACTGGGAGCAGACCCGTTCCTAACCGCTACCACGGCTGTTCCGGAGACAAAAGGTATCCAAGACGCAGAAATTGTCGCCACATCGAAGCACTTTGGTGTGGCCTCCATCGGCACGGATATGCAAAAAGCGATTGTCCGCAGATCCCGATGATTCGTCACTCCGATACAAAATAAGGAACAAGTAACTTGAAAGCGTCTGAATATCGGTAACAGCTGCCGATATTCAGACGCTTAGGCACCTATGAAACTGCAGGAACGCTCTCTGCCATTTTGAAGATTTCCGCTTCATCCGTTATCGCTGGGTCATATTCCAGTACAAAGGAATACTCCGGCGTAGCAGTCCAACACAGATAAGTGCGGGCAGACTTCTCGTATATAGCGGCAGTCATACCGTTTACATCACAGGCGCAGATATTTTCTGCCGTATTGGGGTCGACGATCGTTTGGAATGCCTCGGTGTTCAGTTCCGATGCTCCTGCCTCCTCGCTGTCCACATAGGCAGTATGGCAGAGGTAGTAGATGATTTCATTCCCATCAGCATCGCTATAATGGGTCGGTGTGATTTCTGTTAGAGTTTGATTATACCAGCCATTTTCCATAACAGCCCGGTCCATTCTGGCAAGCCGGGTCAGAGAGCCATCGGTACTCTGTTCTGTCTTTGCACCACAACCACTCAACAATGTCGCAAACAGGAGAAGCGCAAGCATCCATTTATAATTTCTCAGCCAGATTTTCAATGTGCATCTGTCCTTTCTGCGCCCGCCGCTGGGCGGTTTCCAAAAGATCACCAGTATTTCCGTGACCTCGGTTATAGGTGATCAGATAGTTGCTATGCTGAATCATATACTGATTGGCTCGGACGATGGCACCCCTCCTTGGTACAGATTCCATGCCTGGAGGATAAAAGGTGTTATCAAATCCATCCGGCGTTTGAATGGGCCGGTCAACGGGATGATAGGGCAATAGGAGAGAAAGTGTCACCTCCGGGTGGCGCTTTTTCGCTGCTTTCAAAGCTTCAGCCGCCATGCGGTCAAAGGCGCCGTATTGACCCACTGTGAAGTGGATCACTCCACATTCCGTGATATGTCGCTCCACCGATTCTTCTAACAGAGGCCGCAGACATTCCGGGGCATTATGATGACCTATGAAGAAACAAGTCAATTCGTTATGCCTCCATGTAGAAATTACCCATATTCGGGTAAACTCGATTATACGAGAGGAAACACGACTTTGTCAACCCGTATTCGGGTAAAGAGAATATAAAATGCCCTTATCATAGTAGCAACCCGAAAACGGGTAATACTATGGTGAGGGCGATTTCATGGAATATTCTGAACTTTATGTGAAACGAATCCGCCAGCTTTGTGGCGAGCGTGGCATCGCAATCAACAAGCTGGCAACCATGAGTGATGTGAAGCAATCCACACTTGATAATATTGTCCGTGGATTGACAAAAAATCCGAGGGTAAAGACTTTACACAAGATCGCTTTGGCTTTCAGTATGACTTTACCGGAGTTCCTCGACTTTCCAGAGTTGAACAATTACTCTTTTGACGAAGATACTGATGACGAATAGACAACACCCAGCCTCAACTTGGTATAGAGGAAATGTTTTTACCTCCTTAGATAGTTTTCGTGCCTGGTCGCCGCAAGTTGCAAAACGCACCTGCTCCGTGGCTCCTCCCCTCCTCACAAAGCCTGCGGCTTTGCGGGAGCACTGACACTAGCGGCATGTTCCGGCGTTGGTACGCTCCTGCCGGATATCCCTTCTCAGACGATCATTCTGTTTTCCAGGTGCTGTCCATCGATGAACTACCCTAAGTCTACACCTAAATGACTGTCCGCCCCGTATATCCGAAAAGTAGGAAATCGGCTAAAAACAGGATATTTCCACGCTCTCGGAATTGTGGTAAAATGATAAGTACAGAGTGACAAATCGGAATTTGGGGGAGTATGTTGATATGAAAATTAAAGAAATCAAGGAGAATAAAAAACAATTTCTTTCGCTGTTGCTATTAGCAGATGAGTAGGAGGATATGATAGACAGGTATCTTAATAAAGGGACAATGTATGTTTTGGACGATGATGGAGTTAAGTGCGAATGTGTAGTAACAGACGAGGGGAAAGGTGTTCTTGAAATCAAAAATATTGCAACTGAACCAGAATATCAGGGGAAGGGTTACGGTAAAGCACTAATTGACTTTGTCGCTACAACATATAAAGGAGAGTACTCTATACTGCAAGTTGGTACAGGGGATAGTCCGTTGACAATCCCTTTTTATGAGAAGTGTGGATTTATTCGTTCGCATAGCATTAAAAACTTCTTCACAGATAATTATGACCACCCGATATATGAAGTAGATACTCAACTGGTAGATATGATTTATTTGCAGAAAAAAATATAAATATTAATTTAGTGAGGTATAAGGATTGGAAATTAGATTTATTGATGAAGAACACGCCGCAGATATAAATATTCCCAACGAAGCTTTTCCCATTAGGGGACGAATGGTTGTTACCTATAACGGAAACAGTTGGGAACATACAGAAAAGTTATTGCCTTCTGAACAGATTGAAGAAATGACATTCCCCGATGAAAACTACAATTATCACGAGATGAAAAACTATGTTTTTATCGGAGCGTATGAGGGAGAGGATTGCATTGGATTAGCAATATTGACTTCTGTATTCAATCCCTGTCTTTTTTTATACGACTTGAAAGTCAAAAGCAAAATGCGTGGTAAAGGCATTGGCAAACAGCTAATTAAGGCATCTTATCAATATGCCATAGCGAATGGGTATGCAGGTTTA
>CABRZL010000080.1 GCA_902475435.1 uncultured Eubacteriales bacterium
CGCTTTTTCCGTTCATTCTTCTCGGCGCAGCAGCTCCAGCACCTGCCGCAATGCCTGAACTGGGGCCTGACCCGGAGCGGAGGCCTGTCCGGCGGCGCCAAAGGTGAGGGCGCTGCCGAATACCTCCCCGCACAGCCGGCTCACCAGGCCCAACTGACCCATGCTCATGGTGATAATGGGTACCTCCGGGTGCTTTGAACGCATCCGCTCCGTGGCAGAGAGCAGCGTCAGCACGTCCCGAGGATTTTGAGGCATCACGGCGATCTTGGCGATATCGCAGCCCAGCTCGGCCATCCGCTCTAGCCGGGAGACGATCTCCTCCTCCGGAGGCGTTTGGCTGAAATCGTGGCTGGAACCCACCACCGCCACGCCTTTTTGGTGGGCCGTAGTCACCACCTGGCGCACCACATCCGGGCCGGAGAACAGCTCCACGTCCACCAAATCGGCATCTCCAGAATCGGAGATACGACATAATAAGTCTACATAATTACTTGGCGCTAACTCCCGTTCTCCGCCTTCCTTGTCGGAACGAAATGTGCAGAGCAGGGGAGTGGTGTCAAACAAAGCTCTAAGTTGACGTAATGTTGAAATCACGGCATCGGTATGTTCCACACCCTCAAACCAGTCCATCCGCCATTCCACCACATCGGGGCAGCAATCCAGGGCGGTCTGGGCACTGGCAAGGATTTCTGCCTCACAGCGCCCCAGCACTGGGACACAGATCTTGGGCTGGCCGGATCCAATGGCGACGCCCCGGACGTTGACGGTGCCGAAGTTATTCGTGCCAGACAGCGCCATATTTCTTCTCGATATCGGTGATCATGTCCACCCGGACGGCGTGGCGGCCCCCCTCAAACTCCGCGTCAAAAAAGGCGTCCACAATCTTCTTGGCCAGTTCATCGCCCACCACCCGGGCACCCATGGCAATGATGTTGGCGTTGTTGTGGCGGACGGTCATCTCGGCGGTGTAGGGCTCGCTGCACACGGCGGCCCGGATGCCGGGGACCTTGTTGGCGGCCAGGGAGATGCCGACGCCGGTGCCGCAAACGATTACGCCTTTCTCCACTTCACCCCGCATGATGGCCTCAGCCACTGCCAGGCCTTTTTCGGGATAGTTGTCCTTGGCGTTGGGATCATAGGAGCCGAAGTCCACACACTCATAGCCCCGTTCCTTCAGATGATCCATCAGAACATTTTTCAGAGCCACTGCGGCGTGGTCACAGCCAAAACCAATTTTCATGACACAATCTCCTTCCGATGTTTCGTTTCCTACCGTTTTATGCGTCAAATTCAGTGTAGTCATTTCCGCTGCCCTTGTCAAGAAAAGACGACGCTTAGTTTCAAGGTGGGAGAAATAAAAAAGCCGCGCATTGCTGCGCGGCAAAACGGACATCGTCCGTGAGCATTTGGTCCGGCCTTGCGGCGGCATCTGCCGCCGCAAGACGCGGTGTTTGTTGAGAGAGAAGAGAGAGTAAAGAGATGAGATTGATTCTTGCTGTGGCTTCCCGATCCACGCTCATAGAATACCAAATCCCCCTGGTCGAGTGTTGGATAATCTGAGAAGATTCCATGAAAAAATTATGAATCGCAATGGAAAGTGTTTGTTTGACCCAATTCGCCCTCCAGCGCGTATTGCTGCTGAAAGGGAACCTCCTGGCCCCGCAGGGAATAGCCCAGCAGCGTGTCCATGTTGACGTCGTGAATGGCGTGAAAGATATTGGTCTCCACCACCGGGAAATCCGCCCGCAGCGTGCGGATCAGCTGCTTGGTGGCCAGCCGTTTGCTGCTGCCCGGGTCCTCGCAGCTGTGGTTTTGCTCGGTGAACTGGCAGGCACAGCGGAGAAAGTGCAGGTCGTTGTACCGGGCCCAGGCCACAATGGTGTCCTCGTGAATGCAGTACATGGGGCGGATCAGCTCCATGCCGGCAAAATTGGTGCTGCGCAGCTTGGGGCGCATGGCCTGGATCTGCCCCCCATAGAGAAGTCCCATCAAGGTGGTCTCGATTACATCGCTGAAATGGTGTCCCAGGGCAATTTTGTTGCAGCCCAGCTCCCGGGCCTTGGCATAGAGATGTCCCCGGCGCATCCGGGCGCAGAGATAGCAGGGGCTTTTCTCAGTGGCGGCGGTGACGGCAAAGATGTCCGATTCAAAAATCTGAATGGGTACATTTAATAAACGCGCGTTCTCCTCCAGCAGCTGACGGTTTTCCGGCTTGTAGCCTGGATCCATCACCAGAAAGACCGCCTCAAAGGGGACATCGCTGTGGCGCAGCAGCTCCTGAAAGAGTTTGGCCATCAGCATGGAGTCCTTGCCGCCGGAAATGCATACGGCGATCCGGTCACCGGGGGCAATCAGTTCGTAGCGCTTGATGGCGGCAATAAAGGGATTCCAAAGGGTCTCCCGGAATTTCTTGTTAATGCTCCGTTCAATCAGCTGGAGCCGGCTGAGTTCTCTGGGCATGGAACGGCCTCCTGTGTTCTGAGATTCCCACCGATTATAGCATAGCCCGGGGCAAAAGGACAAATCAAATTTGAAAGTAGAAAATGAGAAATAAAGAGCATAGAAGAGGAAAATGAAGAAAATCAAAGATAGCAAAAAGATAAATTAAAAAAGTGAAAAATTCTGTTGACACTGGATTTTCGTTGTGATATAACTATACCTGCGTCTGAAAGGCGCCTTATTTGTTTATCAAAAGTTATCATAGAAATTTGGAGGGAAAACACCATGTCCACTTACATGGCTCACAAGGAGACGGTTACCCGCAAGTGGTATATCCTTGACGCGGCTGGCAAGCCCCTGGGCAAGACCGCCGCTACTGCCGCCCACCTGCTGCGCGGCAAGCACAAGCCCGAGTACACTCCCAACGTTGACTGCGGCGACTTCGTCATCGTCCTCAACGCCGCCGAGGCTGTTCTGACCGGCAACAAGGGCGAGCAGAAGTTCTATCGCCATCACTCCGGCTGGACCGGCGGCCTGAAGGAGACCAAGTATCGCATCCTGATGCAGGAGAAGCCCGAGTTCGCGATGCAGGTCGCCGTCAAGGGCATGATGCCCAAGAACTCCCTGGGCGCTTCCGCGCTGCGCCGCCTGCGTGTCTATCGTGGCGCTGAGCACAAGAATGCCGCTCAGAAGCCCGAAGTTTACGAAGGTTAAGAGGAGGTAGTCAATCATGTATCAGAGCAAGAAGCCTTATCTGTACGGCACCGGCCGTCGGAAGTCCTCCGTCGCCCGCGTCCGTCTGTATCCCAACGGCACCGGTTCCATCACCATCAACGGCCGCGACATCGATGATTACTTCGGCCTCGAGACCCTGAAGCTGGTCACCCGTCAGCCCCTGGTGCTGACTGACACCGTGGGCAAGTTCGACGTGGTCGCCACTGTTACCGGCGGCGGCGTTTCCGGCCAGGCCGGCGCCCTGCGTCACGGCATCGCCCGGGCTCTGCTGGGTGTCAACGAGGAGTATCGTCCCGCCCTGAAGAAGGCTGGTTTCCTGACCCGCGATCCTCGTATGAAGGAGCGTAAGAAGTACGGCCTCAAGGCTGCCCGTCGCGCTCCCCAGTTCAGCAAGCGCTAATTTTCCCTACTTCTCAGTACGTCTCACGACGTCGATTTGCAGGAAAATTCAGTACTTTTGGAGCTGTGCGTGGTCCTCGAAAGTGTTCCGTTTTGTTTCGTAAGGAGCAAGCAAGGAGCACACAAGGAACAAGAAGCGCAAGCGAAAACAAAAGCCTTATGAAGCAGGAGATCGTTCCGCAAGGAGCGTATCTCCTGCTTTTTTTGTGCTGCACGGCTTTTCCTTCTTCCTTTTAGATCTTGTTGATTGCCTCCACCAGTGTTTCGATATCCAGGTGGGTATAGACACGTTCAGTGAGCGTCATGGCACCGGAGTGTCCCACAATCTTCTTGATCATGGTTTGGTCTACATGGGCCTCTGTCAGCATGGAGATGCAGGTGTGCCGGGTACAGTGCGGCGTCTGGTCATATCCAAGCTGCTCCATCAGGGGCGTGAAGTAACTGTCGTAGTAGTTCCTGTAATCAAAGTGCTTTTGATCCGGCGTGTGGAGCAGATATTCACACTGAGAACCTTCGTACCACGCTTTGTAGAATGGCAGCACCTTGTCGGCAATAGGAACTTTCCGCAGGCCGTTTTCGGTTTTGCTGGCAATCACATCAAAGTATTGTTCTTCCAGATGTACGTTTTCCTTCTTCAAGTCGAGGAACTCCGAGATGCGGCAACCGTTGTAGATCAGCATCAGCACGATCTGATAGTACGGGTCCTCTGCAAGCTCCCACAGGCGGGCAATCTGCTCCTTTGTGAACTTGTTGCGGTCACGCTTGTTGGGGTTCTTATCCTTGTACCGGCTCAAATCCACAAACTCGGAATAATCCTTGTTGCAGATGTCGTTTTTCATGGCGTAGGCATACAGCTGGTTGAACAGCCCCTTGAGTTTTTTCAGGGTGGGGTAATTCTTCCCGCAGGTGTCCACCACAAATTGAAGGTCCATCAGTCGAATGTCCCGAAACACCTTGTTGTAAAGTGTTCCGCATACCCGATAGGACGCCTCATAGCCTTTTACATTTGACTTGGAGATGGTGGGAAACTTCTCCTTTGACCAGCGTTCATAGACCTCCTGGAAGGTGGCTTTGGATGCCTTTATGTCAAAGGGATTGTTGTTGTACTCTGCCAGCATTTGCAGCCCCTCTGCTCTGGTTGCCGCATAGCCGATGGTGATTTGTTCCTGAACGGTTTTCCCTGTTTCAGGATTGACGTGCCACCCTACCGTTTTCCTCACTGCATAGGGCCTTCTTCGCTTTCCGGACATTTTCTTGACGCTTCCATATCCGTTGGGTAATCTCAAAAAATCTCAAACTTCCTTTCTCCCAGCGTTTGAATTAAATTTGATAAAGGGTATGCAACACCCTCTGTTACTCCTGGTCGCCGTTTTCCTCGGCGGCCTTTTTCATTTTCTCCAGCATCTGCCGATCCAGTTCGTTACGCCGCTGAATGCGCTCCAAATCGGAGAGGACTTCCACTTCCTTGTCCTGCAACTTGGCATCTGCGTAGTAGGCCAGTTCCTTTTCAATCCAGCGGTCAAAGGATTCCTGATCGGTCCAATAGGTTTCCAGCTTTTCACGCTCATCCCGGAACTCTTCCAAAATCAGGCACAGGGAATCATTCATCTCGGCGGAGTGGTCATTTCCTTTGAATTTCAGGGAGCAGGACCATTCTTCGCTGTGGGGCGGGCGCTGGACATCGATCTCGAACCGGATACCGGCCTTCTTGTTTAATTGGTAAAGAACCGCAATCACATCAGACAGGCTGTCCAGCTGGATTTCGGGTTTCTGGTAGCCAATCAGGTCTGCCGGAGATATGTTTAAGATTTTGGCGATGGCATTGATCATCGCTATGGATGGCTCAATTTCACCGCTTTCGTATTTTTGAACTGTGCGCATCGTCTTGTCCAGACGCTGTGCCAGCTCTGTTTGGCTCAAGTGAGCGGCCTTGCGGGCTGCCTTGATTCTCTCGCCAATTTCGGCTGGGTTGCTGTGCATTGTCATCACCTCGTTTGTATTGTAACACGAAGCCGTGCGAATTACAAGGTCGCAATACGAATAATTTTTTCGTATTTTGTGTTGACAAGCTGTCGTGGATGGCTTATAATCAAAATACGAACTAATAATTCGCATATTAGCAATAAGGAGGTCATTCACATGGAGAAGAAAGTTTATGTCGAACTGCCGCCCTTCACTGGACGCAATGTCCCCATCACCGAGATTGCAGCCGCCATGCACAAAGATGCCCAGTATGTGCGCATTGGCTTGCAGCAGGGAATCCTGAAATTCGGCTATGCGATCAAGCTGGAAAACTCCAACGAGTACAACTACTACTGCCCCGACAGAAAGGTGTGGGAGGAAATTGGATACTTCCAGCCGGAAACCGCATAAAAAAAGAGCCCTCATCCTGGCAGATGAGAACTCTTGGCGGACAGTACAAACGGCAGCTGCCGTGTGACTATCACTCAGCAAGGATATTATAACACGACAGCTGCCAAATTCAACAATTATTTAAGGAGGAACAGAATTTGACAGCTTTACCAGACAGCATCATACAAAATGGTCTGTTCTGCTGCTGGAAGTACGAGGAACGGAATGGGAGGAAAACGAAGGTGCCATACCAGCCGGAAACCGGCCTGGGAGCAAAAAGCAACGATCCTTCCAGCTTCGTACCTTATAAAACAGCAGTACAGGCCAGCGGATATGATAGCATTGGAATTGGCATTTTCAACGGCATCTGTGCGATTGACCTGGACAACTGCGTTTCGGACAGCGGCTATTATACCCAGACCGCCGCAGAAATTGTGGCCTTACTGCACAGCTATACCGAGTACAGCCCCAGCGGAAACGGTCTGCATATTCTCTTTTCGGCAAAAGGGTTTCAGTATGATACCAAGCGATTCTATATTATGAACCATCAAGCCGGAATCGAGGTCTATGTGGCGGGAGCAACCAACAAATATGTTACAGTGACCGGCAACCGCTGCGAGGATTATGAGTATGGGGACCGAACACAGGAACTGCAAACACTGCTGGACAAGTTCATGCGCAGGCCAGAAGCAAGTACAGAAAATGCAATAAATGCAATAAACTCTGATTTAAGCATGGAGCAGCTTCTGCAACTGGCAAAAAGCAGTAAGAACGGGGCAGCGTTCACAGCCCTTTGGAACGGTTCGCTGAAGGGATATTCGTCCCCATCAGAGGCAGATCTGGCGCTGTGCAGTCATCTCGCCTTTTGGACAGGACGGGATGCTGCCAAGATGGACACTATGTTCCGGCAGTCGGGTTTGATGCGGGATAAATGGGACCGGCAGCAATCCGGCACAACGTATGGTGCAATCACCATTCAGAAGGCAATCGAGCATTGCCGGGAAATCTACACTCCAAAAGCGGAGCCGTCACCGGTTTTTCAACCTATTGTTCCGCTGACGCCACAGTGGAGTGATCTGCCTGCATTTCCGGTAGACGCTCTTCCGGATGTGATTCGGAATTATGTGAGTGCGGTGGCCGAACACAGTCAGACTGCCCCGGACATGGCAGCGGTGATCAGCCTGGGTGTGCTGGCTACCTGCTTACAAGGAAAATACAAGATAGAGGGAACGCCGGGATACTTTGAGCCCTTAAGTCTGTACACAGTAGTGATCGCTGCCCCAGGGGAGCGAAAGTCCAGTGTCATGCGGGATATGACCACATTCCTCTATGAGTATGAGCAGGAATATAACAAAGCGCACAGCATGGAAATACGGGAAAACCATTTGCAGCGGGAATCTCTGGAGCGCCAGATCTCCGGTCTGCAAAAGAAGCTGGAGCGCAAGGAAAGCCGGGAAATGGAGCTGGAACTACGGCAGCTTCAGGAGCAGCTGGAAGAAACTCCAGAATTAAAGCCGGTTCGCTTTTTTGCGGACGATTGTTCCAGTGAAGCTCTGACCAGCTTAATGGCGGCCAACAACGGAGTGTTCTCCGTGATCTCCACCGAGGGCGGTATCTTTGACATCATGACCGGACGGTATTCCAACAAATCCAACATTGATGTCTGGCTGAAAGGTCATTGTGGAGATGCCATTTATGTGGATCGAATGACCCGTGAAGCAGAGTGCATCATGCACCCGGCACTGTCGGCTATCCTCTCAATTCAGCCCAGTGTGCTGGATGAAATCATGTCCAATACCACCATGACCGGGCGGGGCTTGATTGCCCGCTTCCTGTATGCGTCCCCACCATCCAGAATTGGCAGCCGGGTCTTTCGTACCCAGCCGATTCCGCCCGAAATAACCGCCGCTTATCGCAGCTTGATTTTTCGCCTGATGGCTCTGCCGATTGCTGGAGATGCCCAGACGGTACACCTTTCCGAAAAAGCCTTTGACCTGATGGCCGATTACTTTCAGGAACATGAGAAGTTTCTGGTTGGCGAGGGACAGGCAATTTCCGATTGGGCAAGCAAATATATCGGTGCCGTACTCCGGATTGCAGGATTGTTGCACTGTGCTGATATGGAAGATGACAAAACAGAAGTGACAGCTTCTACGATGAGCAAGGCGATTCAGATCGGCAAATATTTTCTGGCTCATTCCACCTACGCCTATTCCATGATGGGCACGGACTTAACCATCCAGAAAGCCAAATTTGTCTTGGCAAAGCTGAAAAAGAAGAACGTATCGGTGATCAAGCGTTCTGAGCTTTTTCAGATGTGTCGGGGGAAGTTCTTTAAGAAAACGGAGGAGATTTTTCCGACGCTGGAACTGCTGGAGGAACATGGATACATTCGGCTGGAAGAACCGGAACGCCAGTCGGTAGGCAGACCAGCCGATGTGAAAATCATTGTGAACTCCGCAGCATGAAACCGAAATTTCTGCATTTATTGCATTTCCTGCACAGAGTTATACTCTGGTATCGCACCACCGTCCCCATCGAAAAATCCGCAGATTTGGAGATGGATGGTTCGGGAGAATCCGGTGGATTTTCCCGAACCGTGGGCGGCAGGATTGCTTACAGAAGCAAGGATGCCGGACACACCTGACTTGCTGTGTGGATAGCACACGCAAGTCAGGGAGGCTCCCGCAGGAGCCGCATCCCCCTCGGAGAGCCCACGATACTTTGCAGCCGCAGGATGAAAGTATCATAGTGGGTTATTACACTTCCGCAGGAAGTGCGCCCCGGCCCGCAGGCCGTACAAACGTGAAAGGAGCTCTATGGCGAGAAACGACGGGATTGACCGTACCAGTGCAAGAAACGTAAACCTGACCGCCGCTAAAATCGGAAATGCCCAGCGGCACAACGAACGAGAAAAGGAATCCTATACCAACCCAGATATTATACCAGAACGCACCCCTCAGAACATCCATTTTAAGAAGCCTACCACCGGATATGCAGAGATGTTTGCCCAGATGGAGAAGGATGGTGTAATCTCCACCCGTGGTCTGAAATCAGACGCCAACCTCTACGGGGAACTGATTTTTGATGTAAACTCCGCCTACTTCTATAACCATGGCGG
>CABRZL010000081.1 GCA_902475435.1 uncultured Eubacteriales bacterium
CTTCGATTGTTCGTATTGCCGGCGACGGCCAAAGTGCGAAGGGAATTTGGTATTCTATCGGACAGCAGACGGATTTGCAGCCAGATGGAACTGCCAAAGGACAGTGGCAATATAATAAGATCTGTGCAGATTTTGTGAAGGAAGACGGAAGATTCAAAATCTATCATATTGTCTGTGCCAATGATCAAAATTATCAGGCTGGGACCCAGTATGATGCACCAAACTACATTGATCCCAAAGACGATATGATGGCTCAGGAATTTGGGACGCCCACCATTCCTATGAATGTGCATGATAATACTTATAACTGGGCGGACAATTATCCACCTATGCCGGAGCCTTATGATACTCTGACGCTAGAAAACAGCTATGGTCCAGAGGGGCATCCGATGCTGAAAGGAGGTAGCCTGGTATGAATAAAAATCTTTCTCTCAGCCAGAGAATCTGGAATTGTGCGGCTACACAAGAGGCAGAATTTGTCCATGCTACGCACACATATCTCCATGCCAGGGCAAATGCAACAGAGGAATGGAGCCAGATTTGGGCTCAAGATGAAAATATTAGTTGGGCCCATGCATTTGGACGTATGAGAGGATTCAAGTCTGTTTGGAATGGCTCTGTAACACTCTATGACGTCAAAGCAACGGAGAGGTTTCAGAGAACATATGAAGCAATGCCGGAAATTGGCGGGTTTGATATTCGCCCGCTGATGGAATTATCACTTCACACGCTTGCTACAGATATTGTTGAAGTAGCCGACGATGGGAAAACTGCTCGAGCCTTTTTCCTGACACCTGGTTTGATTTCCAGTGCAATTAGCGATAATGGCAAACGACGTTGCAGCGGTTTATGGGAGCGCTATGGCGCGGACTTTGTCTTTAAAGACGGTTGCTGGTTGTTCCTTCATGAACAGGTTTGCCCAGATATGGGGATTGGCTGTGATGCGGGGAATCCCGGCATGGAGAATTATCTGCGGACCAAGGGCGCTTCTGGCGGAGGACCTGGAGGTCCTGGAGGACCCGGAGGACCTGGAGGTCCTGGAGGACCCGGTGGTCCTGGTGGACCAGGCGGCGGTCCGGGCGGTCCCGGTGGACCCGGAGGTGGTCTTCGGACTATGCCGGATTGTGAAGATCCTGGTCCCTTGCATTCCAATTGGAGTGTTACGCAGACAGTGCAAAATACGGTTCCGTGGCCAGAACCATATGCCACAATGGATGATAATAATACTTATACCAAAAGTAAATAAACAACATAACGCCTGGAGACATATTTGTCTCCGGGCGCTTTTATGGGGCTTGACAAATGTGAGCATTTCGTGCATGATTTAAGTTAAGATAAAAGAAAGGAGAATGTCTGGTGACAAGTATTTGTGATTCGGTGATTGCATCAAACCGGGAGGTTTGCGCAATCTAATCTCTGCATACCTCCCAAAAGGATCAAATCACTTTTAGGAGGAAGTTCCCATGAATCGGGAAAATAAGAAAAAACATTATGAAAAGGGATACTATAAAAGGCATGCCTGTAAGGAAAGTTTCGTGTGTAAGTCATGTGGTAGACTAGTAGTGCCAGTAGGAGCGGGGAGTGATCACAGAAATCACTGTCCCAATTGTCTTGCAAGCTTGCATTTGGATGAGATCCCAGGTGACCGTGCAGCAGACTGTGGCGGAATTATGGAGCCTGTAGGTGTATGGGTGAGAAAAAATGGGGAATGGGCAATTATTCACCGCTGTCGTCGGTGTGGCTGTTTCAGTTCTAATCGAATTGCCGCAGATGATAATCCTATGAAACTTATGTCTATTGCAATGAGACCATTAGCCAATCCACCATTTCCACTGGAGCGCATTGAAGAAATGACGGAGCTCATGGGTGGGGATGGACAGATCATAAATAAATTATAATTTGAAAGCCATAAAATCATGAACGATTATTACTCACGATAAGGTATCAATAAAGTCTTCCAGAAGCCTTGAAAATAGAGGATTTATCGCAATGTGTTCGCCTTATCTCTTTATAGAGTTACACACAGCTTCACTCTTTTCCAGAGTGCTTATAAGGGTAAAATCAAGGGCAAGAAAATCTCACAACAAGATATAACAAAAGTGTAGCAATCAGAAAGCTGCGATGTATGTGCGTATACTTATCAAAAAGGAGAAACTAAATGAAATATCCTAAAATGATACTGTTTGATTACGGACACACTCTTTTGTATGAACCTGGTTGGGATTCTGTTAGAGGAAATGAGGAACTTTTGAAGTATGTTACAAAGAATCCGAATAACTGCACTCTTGAGGATGTCAGAAAAGGTGCGGAACTAATTTTCGGAAAACATATCGAGAATGTCCGTAAAATAGGTTATGATATTTCCGGTCAGGTTGGCGATAAAGTATTGTATGAATATCTTGGAATCGAGTTTTCCCTGACGCCGCTCGAAATGGAAACCGTTTTTTGGAACGGTGCTTCTATGGGTGCTATTATGCCAGATGCTGATAAAATGCTCGATTATATAAATAAAAATGGCATAAGAAGCGCCGTTATCAGCAATCTTCTGTGGTCAGGAGCTACCTTAACTGAAAGACTCAACAGATTATTGCCAAACAATCAATTTGAGTTTGTTATGACTTCAAGTGACTATTTTATGCGAAAGCCTAATCGGATTTTGTTTGATATTGCCATACGAAAAGCCGGAGTTACTTCCGGTGAAATATGGTATTGCGGTGATAATCCGCAAGCAGATATTGAAGGAGCGTCACAAGTTGGTATTTATCCTGTTTGGTACGATAATGACACAGATAAAGACTACAAAGACCGTAGCAATGAACACTTACCACAGTGTGAGCATTTGCACATTCATGAATGGAATGAAATGATAGACTTGTTAGAGAGAATAAAAACATGATTCTCACTGATGGTAGCGAAATCTCCTTCGCACAAACTTTAGATTTGTGCAAAGGGTGTATTTCGCTCTCAAACGTCAAGGCCCACATTACCTGCTAAAAAAGCCGTTTGGTAACGGATGAATCAATTCCCTTATTTTGGCCCGTAAGGGCAAAAGTAAGGGAAAATACATAAAGTTTGAGTTTTTTAATGGGCGAAGTTCCTTGAAAATATAGGAATTTCAGAGGCTTGCCAAAATAAATAGGAATTTAAAAATTTCGCCACATAGTTTTCACTGTGCGGCGAAATTTTATTATACTATGAAAAATACATTGTAGATTATAAAGCTTGTAGGTAGTCCGCAGCGGATTTTCCCGCAGTGAAGCCCGATGCTACGGCCCAGCTCATTTCGTTGGTACACATAAGCCGATTGTCACCAGGTCCAGGTACACGGACACACCAACCGGCAGCGTTGTCGCCGGTTGCATAGAGGCCGGGCAGTGGGGTACCGTCTGGTTTCAGACCCCCCATCTTTTCATTGACACGAATACCGCCGAAGGCACCGTCTGTGGCCATTTTTCCGTAGATGGCATAAAAAGGCGGTTTAAGAATTGGACGCATTGTTTCCGGTTTTTTACCAAATTCAGAATCCTTCCCAGCATTGCAGTCTGCGTTGTATTGATCTATGGTGGCCTGAAGTTGCGTTGCATCAATACCGCATAGAGCCGCTAGTTCTGAAATTGTGTCAGCTTTTTTAAGAGGAGTGTCTAGTTTCAATTCCGTTTCAATTTCTTTTTGATAGTCTTTGTGAATCCATCCGTCATTGCCGGCAATGAGACGGTCGGCAATGACTTTTAAAGTATCGGAATCCAAAATAGACCAAGCAATACGTCCCGGTTGAGAACCAATTTTTGCGGCGCCATTTGGGAAGAAACTCTCGTCGTAAAAACGGAAGCCGTCGCGATTCACAGATATAATCTCCGGCTCGCAGGCGAATTTGAAAAGACAGAACGAAAATGGATGATGAACAGGGCCGAACAGATTAACAGTGAAGTTGTCATAGTCCACCCAGGCGCCTATGCTTTCGCCTAGTTGAACGGCATCGCCGGTATTTGTAGGCGCGGCAAATCGATGAACAGGCTCAGCAGTGGGGTCATCTGTCATAAACCAAGGCCAATAATTCCTGAGAAGTTCATCGTTCCAGGCAAATCCGCCGGCAGATACCACGACGGCTTGACAGTGAATCAGAATTTCGCCGCCTGCATCCTCCGCTAACACACCGGAAATATGCCCATTTTCTGTCAGAAGACGCTTGGCTCCGGTACCGGTGAGAAGACGAATCCCCAAACGGTCAAATTGATCTACCATGGTTTTGACCACAAAACTGCCGCCACGGCCAGGACCGATGGCTTCATCCCGACATTTGAGATTGAAAAATGTACGACCTTTTAGGCCTATGGCTTTGCCAGGACCAAATGGTGCGGGCTTCTCAACCCAGTAGTCTTTTACCCCATCCATGGTCAACATCCAATCGGAAAATTCTTTAGGAGCCGATTTTGCGACGTCTTGAATTTCCTGAGAAACTTTTCCCTGAAAGCGATCGCCGCTTCCACGGAAGGGGCCAGGTCCCCCGCCGTTCATGACTTCAAAGCCGGCAAACCACGCGCTTCCACCATATTTTTTTGCTTTTTCCAAAACGACAACCCGTTTGCCGCTCTCTTCGGCAGCACGTACAGCGGCGATAGAGCCGGAACCCCCACAGCCGATTACTACCAAATCACACGTCATTTCTTGACGAGAGTGAGGAAGGATATCCTTTTTATCTTCTGTGTTTTGAATTGCATCTACGTTACAAAGACGCTGACACAGGCCGCAGCGAATACATTTGTCCTGGTCAATTTCATAGTGTGTGCCCTTATAGTCAATCGCTTCTGCGGGACATTCCAGCGCGCAGTTGTGACAACAGAGACAGCCTGTTCCAATGATATACATATATGTTACTCCTTTCATCACAACAGGCCGGGCATTGCCCGGCCTGTGCGGAATCAATCCAGGCCTACGGCAACATCGTATCCGGCGCGGACAGCCTGGGTAACCTGCTGAGTTTTTGTACAGTCTCCAATGGGGATGAAGATATGTTTTGTTTTGCGAAGTTCGTCTACCAGTGCGCTTCTGGGACGAAGTCCCAAAGCGCAGATGACTGTATCTGCAGGGAAGAGGGTTTCCTTGCCGTCGGGCGTCACAGCGATGACACCGTCGGGAGTAATTTCTTTGCATTTCGTTGAAACCTGAAGCACGGGAGGAATCAAACCAGGAGCAGTGTTTTGGCCACCTGCCATATCCCGATAGAGTCCCATGCGGACTTTTAATGCACGACGATGGGCTGCTGTCGTCTCCATGGCGATTTCAGACGCCATTTCGATCACTGTGACGGCATGGCCTTCCTCGGCCAAATGCAGTGCAGTTTCACAGCCTACCAATCCGCCGCCCATGATGACGACCTTATGGCCTAGGGTAACGCCTTCGTTAAAGATGTCAGTACCCAGCACATAATTCTCACCGGGAATTCCAAACTGGCTTGGAATAATGGGGTTAGCGCCTACTGCGCAAATCACGGTGTCCACATCTAAACTGTCCAAAAATTCTGCAGTCACTTCAGTATTCAGATGAACCGGAACATTTAGAAGCTCCAATTGGTGCGCTTGCCACTGGGCAAAACGGAAAAGATCATATTTGAAACTTTCGTGTTGGGCAAATTTCAAAGCACCGCCCAACGAATCCGTTTTTTCATACAGTGCAACAGTATGTCCGCGTTGTGCCGCGGTAATCGCGGCCTGCATGCCGCCCGGACCGCCGCCGATGACTGCAACTTTATGTTTATGGGCAGCAGGAAGCCGGTATTTTGCATCAAATTCCTGGCCGATAACGGGGTTCACCGTACATAAGATGTTCCTGGTTTTCATCATTTGGCCTTGGCAGGAATAGCAGCGGAGACAATGACGGATTTCGTCTACTCGCCCGTCGCGCACTTTGTTGGGGAGGTCGGGGTCTGCTACCAAAGCACGTCCCAAAGCAATGAGATCCGCCTGGCCCTTTTCCAAAATCTCTTCCATTTTTTCGGGATCTGTTAAGGCGCCTACGCAGGAAACAGGTTTTTTCACGGCTTTTTTCACGGCCTCTGCCAGATACACATTACAGCCTTGAGGAAGGAACATGCTTGGGTGCATTATAATCCATGTATACAGGTCCTCCATTACTCCGGCGGAGATGTTGAACATATCTACATAGGGCTCCAGCATCTTACACAGTTCGACGCCCTCATTGATGTCATAACCGCCCTCTGTCAGTTCAGAGCCGGAGATTCGTACTTCAATGAGACATTTTGGAGCAGCCTGACGGACTGCCTTCAATACTTCAATCACAAATCGACAGCGGTTCTCACGGCTTCCGCCATACTCGTCTTGACGATGATTGGAGAGTGGAGAGAGGAATTCTGCCAACAACCAACCATGACCGGCATGGATGGTGAGAATATCGAAACCGGCCATCGCGCAGTTGGCTGCGGAACGACGATATCCGCCGATAACGTCGTCCATGAGCTGTCGATCCATACCGCGGACGGTCAGATTCCCGTTGTTGTCAAAGATATCACAGGGACCGATTGGGAGAACACCGCCGGGGAGAAACATGGGATTGCAGCGCTTGCCGCCATGGCCAAACTCAATAGACGCATAGGCTCCGTACTTATGAATAGTGCTTACAAGATCATAAAGAGAAGGAACGGCATTGGGATTATCCAGAACCACCTGAGAAGGGTGGTCAATGCCAGTGGCCCCATGCGCCACACACTCTCCAACATTGACGATCGAGGCACCACCCTTTGCACGGAGTTCGAAATAAGCGATGTTTTCACGCGAAAAAGTGTTGTTCGGCCCGATTTCTGCCAATGAGGTAGGCGCCGAAATCATGCGGTTTTTCAAGGTAAGATTCCCCAGCTTGAAGGGGGAAAGCAGCATATCGTATTTGGACATAGTTGTGCCCCTTTCGTTTATTTTATTATCATTTTACCGCAGAACTATTTAGATGGGAAATACAAAAAATACATAGATTATAACCATAGGTTATGTTTTGTGGGGAACAGCGCTACAGAGGTTCCCGTATGGCGGGGTCTGCTGCGCCGATATTCTCCTCTCGATTGAGTCCGATGCTCTTGCGAGGGCCAAAATCAGTTGCTGGGAAATATTCGTCCATAAAGGCCTGAAGTTTTTTCCCGTATTCTTGAAAATAGGTGATAGCAAAATTATAAAGACGTTTAGGCATCTCCATCAGTGTTCGATCCTTACGGCAGACAATTGAAATAAAACGGAAAACCTCGATATCAGAAAAGCGAAGCGCCACAACGGGATTGTTATCTACATACTTTTCATAAAATACATTTGCCGGAACAAAGCTGACACCTTGTCCGGACTCCAACGCCTCATCTATTATACGGGGCTCGTTACTGCAAAGGGTGATGTTCGGGGTGAATCCTACAATTTTACAGTTGTCGATGACAGCGCGGCGATCAAAGCTGGCGTCGTTTACCAGGAATTTTTCATCCTTACAGTCTTCCAACCGGACAAAATGCTCCTTTGCCAATGGGTGACTTCGCCCGACTGCCAAAAGAATCTCTTCATCCATCAGTTTAATCTGAGTGATTTCGGGATTATGGAAAGGAATCGGGGTCAGCGCAAAATCCAATTTGCCGGAAAGCAACTGTTCCTGTAGTACTTCCGGGGTGTATAGGTATTGACTGATTTGGAGCGACTCCTGTGAATTGGCGCTCAAATAGTTTAAAAGCAGGGAATTTAAAAGTTCTGCTACCGGACAGCCGATTGTTACAGAGGTGCTTGTGGCTTTCTTGTAATCGTTAATCAATCGTTGGCCTTCGGCAATACAGTCAAATGCCTTTGCCACCTGTTTGTAAAAATCTGCCCCGATGGGAGAGAGGCTAATACGGCCCTTTTTCCGTTCAAATAGGGTTACGCCAAGACTCCGTTCCAGCTTGGCAATGGTCTTACTGAGGGCGGGCTGGGATACGTGCAGAGTCTCGGCAGCTCGGGACATATTTTCCTTCTCAGCTATGATTTTAAAATAGTAGAGATATGTAAGCTCCACGGAGTGATTACCTCCCGCTTGTTTTTAATATTATTATATCGAAAAATAGACGGAAAAGCAATAGGTTATAACCAACGGTTATAGTTGTTAACGACAATATATTGGATATTTTACGGGGAATGAACTACTATTTTCTTGTGCAAATGGCACAGGGAAAGGATGTAGACTAATGAAAATCAATCGTTTTGCGGGATTGCTGCTGGTTGTCTCCCTGCTGGCGGCAATACTGGCTGGCTGCGGTGGGGAAGAGTCCTCCGTATCGCAGCAATCGGCCAGTACAACCCAGACTGAGGAGACGGCAGAGACAGCATCGCCTGTTTCGCAGGAGCCTTCCGCTGCAGTTGGCAGTGAAGTGGAGTCGTCTGCAGAAGAGACAGAGGAAACAGCTGCATATGAGCCGATTACCTATCCGCTGGAGACGAAAGAAAGCTTTACCTATTATATGATTAAGGACCTGGGTCAAGCCTCCAGCCTTGATAGCTGGAATGATCATCCCATGCTGCCGGTTATTGCAGAGAAAACCGGTATTACGTTGGAACTTCAGGCGGTATCCCAAACCAATGGATCAGATATGATGAACTTGATGTTGGCCTCCGGGGACTATCCGGATATGATTGAGTCCATGTCTTATTCCACAGGATTTGCTGCGGCCATGGATGACGATATTGTTTTGGAAATCACAGATATGATTGAGGAATATGCACCGGATTACAATAAGCTCTTGACAGATAATCCTGACTATAAAAAATCTGTCACCACAGATGACGGTCGAATTGGCATCTTTGCTTCCATTACAGAAGGCAGCAGAGGACCAACAGATGGCCTGATGATCAATCAGGATTGGCTGGACGAATGCGGCTTGGAAATACCGGTTACCTTCGACGA
>CABRZL010000082.1 GCA_902475435.1 uncultured Eubacteriales bacterium
AGCGGCATATGAAAACTCAAAATATCACAAGAAGATAAAATAGTATCCAGCGAAACAAAAGGTACTCCTAAGCTGGGATCTGGAGTCCGATTGTAAGCCATTCGTTTACATCCAAATCCACTGAGATCACGCAAAACTGCTTTTCCAATTTTTCCTGTTCCAAGCACTCCCACGGTACAGTCGCGAAGTTCCTTTCCAATTGTTCCCGGAAGGGAAAAGTCATGGATATCCGCCCGCTGCATGATCCGCTTCATACGCCGCAAAGCCATGAGCATCAGCATCACCGCAAACTCTGCCACACAATCTGGGCTATAACTGGCATTGGATACATGCATGCCCACGGTTTTTGCCGTTATCAAATCAATATGATCATATCCAACTGTTCTGGTAGAGATCATCTTGATACCCAATGCACGAAACTTTACGATAAGTTTTTCAGGCATGGGAGTGGATACAATCGAAATACAGTCATACCCCTCAGCTAATGCGGCGTTTTCCACAGTCGGTTGTTCTTGACACAACCCTAACTCCACATGAAATTTTTTTGCATAGTACTGAAAAGCTTCTGCCTCATCATATGGCCGGTACCCGTAAACAAAGAGTTTCATAGCGGCCCCCTTTTGTGAAAATATAGATAATTATATCATAGATGGCATAAAAACGGAAGAAATTTGGCGTTGAACCTTGCAACGCCAAATTTCTTTCCTATTTCTTTAAATAAACTGCCAAAAAAGTTCCGCCAATGATATTCCCAAGTGTTACTGGCACTAGGTTTTTCAAAACAGCGGCTCCCCATGTCAGCCCATCTGCTGCGATACCATACTTCGCCGCTGCTAAAATGCCCCCAGGAAGATAAAACATATTTGCTACAGAATGCTCAAATCCGCAAATCACAAATGCCATAATCGGGAAAAACACTAAAAAGATTTTCCCTTCCGAAGTCTTCGTGGAAAAACTCATCCAAACGGCGATACAAACTAGAAAATTACAGAGTATTCCTTTTAAAAGCGCATCGCCAAACGTTAATCCAACCTTGCCAGCCGCCGATGTAACCAAAGCCGTCGCTACATCTAAATTAGAAAATACTCCGCCATAAACCGCTAAAATTACCACAAGAAGCGATCCTACTAAGTTGCCAAGGTAAACAAACAACCAATTTTTCAACATACCAAGTATCGTTGATCTCTTTTCTAATACGGAAATGATGATTAAGCTATTTCCTGTAAACAGTTCACTTCCAGCAACTACCACCATTGCAAGGCCACAGGGAAACACGCATGCCCCCGCAAGTTTTCCCACATACACATTTGCAAAAGTGGCCGCTACGCCAGCTAATGCAATAAACGCTCCTGCAAAGATTCCTAACAGCAACATATGTATAACGGATAATCTGGTTTTGCCTTCCCCTGCTGCAACAAGTCTTTCTGCGATTTCTGCTGGTGAGTACATCGGCATCTTCTCCTTTCATCGTATATTGTCGATTATATGGAGATTTCAAAAGCTTGTCAATTACATTATGCCCAAACTGAAGTCGTGTTTTCTTGCAATATAGAAATCTTTAAATAATTAAGATATATTGTTTAATGCAGCCCGCAAATCCTCTACTCTGTCAATTTTTTCCCAGGGAAGTTTCAATTCCGGTCTTCCGAAATGACCATATGCTGCCACTTTACTGTAAATCGGACGACGTAAATCCAGATACTGAATAATTCTCTCCGGACGCAAATCAAACACCCGACGTACCGCCTCGGAGAGTTTCTCATCGCTGACTTTACCCGTACCATAGGTATCAACCAGTACAGAAACCGGCTGTGCTACCCCAATGGCGTACGCAAGTTCAATCTGGCATTTCTTGGCCAAGCCAGCCGCAACAATGTTTTTTGCAATGTGCCTGGCCATATATGCCGCACTGCGGTCCACTTTCGTTGGATCTTTTCCAGAAAAGCACCCGCCGCCATGGGCTGCATATCCCCCGTAGGTATCGACAATGATCTTTCGTCCGGTTAACCCGGAATCGCCTACCGGACCTCCTACTACAAATCGTCCAGTGGGATTTACCAGGAATTTCGTATCTTTATCAATCAATTTCTCGGGCAAGGTCGTCTTGATTACCTTATCCACAATCTCCCGCCGCAATATTTCAATATCCATATCAACACTGTGCTGCGTAGAAATAACCACGGTATCAATTCGTTCCACGCTGCCATCTTCTCCATATTGGACGGAGACCTGACTTTTACCATCCGGACGTAACCACGGCAGCAATCCGGACTTCCGGCATTCTGTTAGTTTGTGCGCCAGTTGATGTGCAAAGGATATAGGTGCTGGCATAAGTTCCGGCGTTTCATCGCAGGCAAAGCCAAACATCATTCCCTGATCCCCGGCTCCTGTTTCTTTTTCATCATCATAGGCATGATTGACGCCCATCGCAATATCCGGGCTTTGGCCGTCAATCGCAGTCATAACCGAACAGGTTTTTCCATCAAATCCATACTCCGGTCTGTCATACCCAATTCGGCAAATGGTTTCTCTTGCAATTCCGGGAATATCCACATAACAGCTTGTAGAAATTTCCCCCATAACAAATACCATGCCAGTTGTTGTAACCGTTTCACATGCTACTCTTGCCTGCGGATCCTGGGCCAGGATTGCATCCAACACAGCATCGGAAATTTGGTCGCAAATTTTATCCGGGTGTCCTTCTGTTACAGATTCCGATGTAAAAATACGCTTTGCCATGATAAAAACCTCTTTCTATACAATATTCATCAAAAAAAGCGTTCCACATAGGCGGAACGCATCAGAGACCAATAACCTCATCTTTCGATTTGCACCGCCGGATTTGGCACCTTGCATTTGCAGGTTGCCGGGTTTCATAGGGCCGATCCCTCCACCACTCTTAATAAGGGCTTTTTTATTTATTTTATGGATTTTATTATAACAGGAAATCCACCTTTGTCAACTGTTTTAGGACACTCTTGACTTTCTGTCGGATTCTTATAACATTCAATATCAAAACCGTTACCCAAACTGCTCCTACAGGATTGTTACGATTGAACTTGAATAGAGCTGGCTATAATAGAAAGCAACACCTCCAGTGCAATGTTTACACTTTTTTCATGGACTTTTATCTTGAAATAGAATAGAATAGCATCATCGAAATCAGAGGGGGAACGCAATGTGAAAAACTTACGCCGGAAATTCAGCCGGTTTCTCTATAATAACAGCGATAAGGGTATTCCAAACTTAATGTTGCTGATTTGTATTGGTACGCTTATCTCCTATTTTATAATATTGGCGGATCAAAGCGGATTATTTTATAGTTTCATTGCCTTCAATCGCGCCAAAATTTTACACGGGCAAATATGGCGGCTCTTTACTTATGTGTTTGTTCCACAAAACAGGGGTATATGGCTATTCCTTTTTCTTTTTGCCTATTATGGCATTGGCCGTATGGTGGAACGTGCATGGGGAACATTAAAGTTCAACCTCTTTTATTTGACAGGTGTTCTGATCATGGATGTTGCCGCCCTAATTATTGGTACCAGTGCTAGCGCCACCTATCTGAATCTCAGCCTGTTTCTAGCGCTTGCCACCCTATATCCGGAAAACCAAGTATTATTTATGTACATCCTACCACTGAAGATGAAATATTTGGCATGGGCATATCTGCTTTTGCTTTTAGTTGAAATTGTTCAGTTGAACTTTTTCCCAATATTTGCTTTGCTAAATTATTTCCTGTTCTTTGGTCGTGACTGTATTCACGTGCTTCCTGACAGTTGGCAGCAGAAACTGCGTAATACCGGCAGCAACCACCGGCAAACAAATCGTCCCAACGCAAACTGGGCAAAAGCATATAAAAAAACAAGCCATGCGGGTACGCAGCATGCCAATCCACATGTAGTGGATGCGCCGCAATATCGACATAAGTGTACGGTCTGTGGTCGTACCGACGTTTCAAATCCTGAATTAGAATTTCGTTATTGCTCTAAATGCAATGGTTATTACTGCTATTGTCAGGATCATATCAATAACCATGCACACATTCGTTAACCATACTGTCAAAAAACTTTAAGTCAGTATTCATAAAATTCAAATGTATATCAATAATCAACGAGCTTTGCCGTGCAAACCTCGTTGATTATTTTTATGGAACATTAGTACGAATCAGGCGGAGAGAATCCGCCTGATTCGTACTGCTAGGGTCTAAAATATTGTCATCCAAATAGGAAAAACAAGTGATAAGATTTTCTACTCCATTCGCAGCCGCTCTACAATAGTGTGCTGCTCCAGATTGCGGAAGCATAAATGTGGAATCAGCATTGCAAAAGCTAACAAAATCGGTGTACAGATCAACAAAGGTAATAGGTTGAAATGGAAGGTAGTAACTCCTCCTGCTACCATACTCCGAATTACAATACCAACAGTCAATGCACTGATGATATAGGCAAAAATTAAAGTGAGCCCTGCATAATAAAGTCCCTCATTGCCCAGCATACGGTTCAGTTGCTTTTTGTCATGCCCACACTCTGCATTACCGCAAATTCTCGTTTACGAGAAACAATTGCCGTGATCTTGGAGTTAATAAAGTTCAGCACACCCACAAGCGCAATCACCATACTTACCTCGTTTCCCGTAACGGATGCCGAGCAGGTTTCGGCCTCATACTGCTCTGCCATGGTTTCACGTGAGGTCACTGGCAACGAAGGATCTACTGTTGCAATGTAGTCATCCAGGAAATCCTGTGTTTCGGCAAGATGGACATCGTCCACATTGACGAACAGTTTGCGCAAAGTGCTGTCTGGCCACAGTGTACGAAAAGTGTCCGCCGGAAGGATAAAGTGCAACTCCATCGCATCAGACGCGCCAATTTCCGACTCACCGTCGTTCACTGGCATAAGGGGATAGACCACCGCCATTACTGTGTAATCCTTCTCCTCCAGTGTAATCGTGCTGCCTACCGAAGGAGCAGGGAGCGCAGAGCGCGACTCTCCCTGTTCCAGTGCGGGGCCAATTACTAGGATGTAGTTGCCGCTCGTAAAGTCAGCCGCGTCGAACTCTCCCTGCATGAGATATTGCTCCTGTGTAATGGTATCAAGCGGGATATCGTCTAATCCAAATACGACTGCGCTGATCTCTCCACTGTCTACTGCGTTGTAAAATTCGTCGACACCAGTCGGGTCATAGCTGCTCCAATCATCCACCATATCCTGCGTCTAAAATCCCCTTAGATTTTCGATTTTCTGTTCATCCATTTGCCATACGAACTGGTGGGAATACTGATGGCCGACGTCCTCCACCCCATCCATGGATTCCAGTTCCTGTACTAATTTATCATTCAAGGTAGTTCCATGGGGATCATATCCATCTACGTTATCCTCGCTGGTAACTTCATTCAATTCAAAATCCGCAATGGTCAAATCGGCTAGGTATTTTTCCATATCGAACGCAGAATTTTTCGCATAAAAACAGCTCAGCAGTACCAATCCCAAAGTAAGGGAACAAATCACTGTAATTGTACGTTTTTTATTCCGCCACAGATTAGCCCATGCCATGGAATACAGAGAGGCACTGCCCTGATGGCGCTTTGTTTTTTTCTTGCTGCCGCTATCTGCATCACTCATGCGCAGAGCCTCGATCGGCGACACCTTTCCGGACAGCCGTGCGGGCCGCAGGCAAGAGATCAGCACTGTCACCCAGGCAAACAGGCCGAACCGATAAAAATTACCGGACTAGCTGAAACAACGGCATCTCCCTCTACCATCCCCATAAAGATCGGAACCAACACCATACCTAACAGCCATCCCAAGATCAGGCCGATCGGGATACCAATAATGCACAGGCGGCTGGCCTGACCGTAGATCAACTTTTTGATCTGTCGGGTGGTGGTACCCAGAGTTTTTAGCCCACCATAGAACTATACGTCAGCAGCAACGCTGATCTGAAAAATGTTATAGATAATCAAATACCCGGCTACAAAGACCAGTATCATCCTCAAATACATTGGCAAACTATTACAATAGATTTACGGTTAAGGACACGGCAGCCAGCCGTGTCTTTTTCCGCATCGTTGCCAAAGCTGTTAGAATGAGAGCGTCTTGGCCTGATGTTTCCCTCCAAGAATCATTGCGTCCACAATTCAGTCCGTCAGCCAGCCTTTCATTCACAGCGTTCGATTTATGTAGGTTGAGCCGCCACACCGGTGCGCCCGTGTCATCAAATCGGATGCCCGGAAGATTGCCCGCTATGGGCTTGACAACTGGGTAGAATTACGCCAATATACACCTATGGACACGATTCGTATGCAACTGAAAACGCTGAACCGGCAGCAGGGTCTATACTCCAAGACCAAGACGATGATGAAGAACAACCTTATCGCCCTTCTGGACCAGACCTATCCCGGCGTCAACGCCCTGTTTGACAGCCCTGTCCGCGAGGACGGCAGCCAGAAGTGGGTGGACTTTGCCACGGCCTTTTGGCATGTGGACTGTGTGCGGAACATGAGCCTTACTGCCTTTACTGAGCGTTACCGCAAGTGGTGCAAACAGCATGGTTACAACTTCAGCCAGAGCCGTGCCATTGAAATCCATACACAGGCACAGGATCTGATCGCCATGCTCCCCAAGGACACCCTGACCAAAACCATGATCCGGCAGGCCATTGACGCGCTGAACGCTGTTTCTGCCTCTCTGGAGCGACTCAAGGCCGAAACGCGCACCCTGGCCGCCCAGCTCCCGGAATATCCCGTTGTCATGGCCATGCGCGGTGTGGGGGATTCCCTTGGCCCGCAGCTCATGGCGGAACTTGGGGATGTGACCCAATTTACCCACAGAAATGCCATTACCGCTTTTGCGGGCGTTGACCCTGGTGCGGATCAGTCCGGTACCCATGAGGCAAAGAGCACGAGGGCATCCAAAAGTGGGCCGCCAGAACTGCGCAAAGCACTCTTTCTGGTCATGGACTGCCTGCTAAAAACACAACCGGAAGATGACCCGGTATACTGTTTCATGGACAAGAAACGAGCCGAGGTCAAGCCCTACTTGGTTTACATGACAGCCGGCGCCAACAAGTTCCTGTGCATCTACTATGGACGCGTAAAGGAGTATCTGGCTTCGCTGGAAAACACTGATTGACCACTTCCATACTCTTTCAATTCGACCGGCGCTTGCGCGGCGGTCTTTTTGTCATACTCTTTCTCATCTCCTTTGGAATTGCAAATTTTCCTCTATTCCCTATTGACTTTTTATTTGCAGACTGCCCTCAGCGCTTGAATTTTATATATGTAAACGGGATAAGCCAAAAGGCTCCCCGGAACAAAGGATAGGGGAGCCTGTATCGACTCCAGATCTATATAAAAAGCACCCAAAGAAATTTCTTTCTCTGAGTGCCTTTGTGACTCAATTGGAGTCAAAGTATTAAATTGTAAAGGCGGACGGAATGTCCACTCTTTCGCGAAACTGGTTCTGTGCCTCTTATTGAAGAGAGGAAGTAGAAACAAAAAAGCGCCTGAAAGCAAATACTCTCAGACGCTGTGTAACCGGAAAACTCTAATCGCTAAAAAGTAATTACTGATACTGATGTTATCGTTATAGCGGACTTCACTTGATTTTGCAAGATGTTTGGCTGAATTTATCCATGTGCAAACCAAATTGCTGTTTTGGCGGACTATAAGAGTCCTAATAACATCATGAGCGATACCACCTCATCAGAATCCAAATCCTCATTATAGCTCGTTCCCTTCGGATCGGCACCAACGGAATCTTCGCTTTCTTGTTGATTAAATTCCTTGCTGTTTCCCATTTCATTTTCCTTCATATCATTCTCGCCTCCCCTTAAAAAGAGCTGCGGATTTTATTCAACTCTTCTTGCTTTTCTACCCAGTTCTCTACATAACCGCAGTTACAGCATACATAGCGGATAACAGGGATTTTCCCGAACAAAGTAACTGTGGTCGTATAGATATTATTCCCGCTCGCATACCTGCCGTTATCAGGAATGCGTTTGATCTCTATTAAACCACATTTAGGACAACAATAATTATTTTTCATCGTACTCATTCTTTACTGAAATGACTGGCCGTCCATCTGCTCCCAGCAAGGGTGTCATTCCGCCCGCATTGCACGAACGCCTCCAGATATAATTTACGCCAGTTTCCCTGTCTACCAAAATTTCTATCATTGAACCAAATGAATTCTGAGAATATGCTATCTTGAATCTATCGCTCATTGTTTTCTACCCCTTTATTATGAGATCTTATTTTTGTCGATATAATACCTGCTATCCGGACAACGAACTATGATGCCTCTTCGCTCTAATTTATCGAAAACAAGTCCAATACCCTTCCACACACCAATGTCATGCAATGTTTGTGCAGTTTCAGGAGATGTCGCCCCTGCATCAAGGAATTGCCGAATCAGCATTTTCTTTCTAATACCACCAGCCGGTATAATCATGCTCATCTTATATCTCCTTCTTCCTGTATACCTTTATGGAAAGAAGCCACGATGCTGCCAGCAAAACAACGGATACAGAAGTAATGACCGGAATGAGCCATGACTGCATGGATATCATCAAATTGGCTAAATCCGCTTCTTCTCCAATAGCGCCAAGGACTCCAAAGGCAGCGCAAAATCCGCAAATAATCACATAGAACACAATACGGCCTTTTTCTGCTCCGAATTTAAAAATAGCAGGGAGCATCAAAGAAGGTGCCAAAATTCCCATCGCTGGTAACACTGCGACCAAAGAAAGCACTACAT
>CABRZL010000083.1 GCA_902475435.1 uncultured Eubacteriales bacterium
GAAATGCTGCCACATAATGTTGGAACAGGTCTTTGCCAGGGAATGATTCCACTGATCGCCTATAACTATGCTGCCGGTAATTATAAGCGAATGCATAAAACAATCACCATATCGCGAATTTACGGGCTGGCTTTCACCGCGCTATGCATTGTTGAATTTGAACTTTTTGCAGGCGGAATTTCATATCTGTTCATTAAAGATACCCAGACGGTAGCGTTGACCACCAATTTTCTTCGTATTATGTATTGACAATGCTGAAAGAATAGACTATGCAATTTCCATATGTGCTACGCGTTGCAGGCAATCGGAAAAGGGACGGAATCTTTAATCCTATCTGCCTGCCGTCAGGGACTGTTCAATATTCCATTGCTGTTTCTCATGAATCACATCTTTGGAATGTATGGAATTGTTTGGACACAACTCATTGCTGATGCGTTAACTGTAATCGTATCCATTATCGTATTTAGACGCACATTTCATTCAATTAGATTATCTGCGGAAGCACACGATTGATTTTAAGAAGGTGAGCAGAAAACAAAGCCTAACTTGAAGAGAAAACAATCCATGAAAAGATATGAATATAAATTTGTGAAAGTGTCTATTAACTGGAAAGCAAAAAGAATATTCTTTCATGCTCCCAAAAACGGATCCACATTTGAAGCCTGCAAAGAAGTGATACAAAACGAAGCAGAAGCGGGTTGGCGTTTCAAGCAAATCATAATGCCTTTTAATGAGGGAAGTATAATAGGTCATGCACAATGCTATCAAGTAATTTTTGAGCGGGAGATTTCATAATTTCGTTAAAAAGCCGAAATTATGAAATTGAGGGAAGGACGCCGCGTATGACTTTCCTTCCCTCCAATTTTCAACTGTGATAATAATTGATTTTTCCTATCCTTATTCACTATTTTGTCCCTACGAATTTAAAACTCTCTAAATCCATCTTCATTGCAAATTAGAGATCGAGAAATAAACGTTCAACCTGGAACATCTAAAAATCAAATGGTTAACAAAAACGCCCTCAGGCGTAAACCTGAGGGCGTTGGTCCGAGTGACAGGGTTCGAACCTGCGGCCTGATGGTCCCAAACCACCCGCGCTACCAACTGCGCCACACCCGGATCTTCCGAATTATTATAGCACAAGATTTTTATTTCATCAAGTAAATTTTACACTGAGATAAAAATTTTCTTTCTAACAGGCAAAACACACACAAATCACAAATTTGAATGCTTTACGTTTAAACTCAGATTTGATATAATAAAACATAATTTTGCTTGGTAGTGCAAAGGAAAGAGGTTTCACCCAAATGCGAATGCGCAAAAAAACAAATCTGATTCCTCGTATGAACGCTTGTAGCGATATCTGGATTCGTGATCCGCAAAAATACCGTGGGCACTGGAAAGATTTGTACCCAGATGCAGAGGAAATTCGTTTGGAAGTAGGCTGCGGCAAAGGCAAGTTCACCACTGAAACTGCTGCTTCTGAACCAAATATTTTATTTATCGCCATGGAAAAAGTTCCGGACGCCATGGTTATGGCTATGGAAAAAGCCAAATCAGCAGATCTTCACAATGCATTTTTTATCTGTGAGGATGTATCCCATGTGGAAGAACTATTTGCACCCGGCGAAATTGATTTGATTTATATAAATTTCTGCGATCCATGGCCCCATAAAAAACATGCACCCCGACGGCTAACGCATGAGAATTTTTTGAAGCTGTATCAAAAGATTCTAAAACCTGGCTGTGAGATTCATTTTAAAACCGATAACGCCAACCTCTTTGATTTTTCACTGGAGCAATTTCAAGCATGTCATTTCCAGCTAAAAAATGTCACCCGCGACCTCCATCAAAACGGACCTGTGGGAATTATGACTGGATACGAAGAAAAATTCTATGGATTAGGCAAGCCAATATGCCGCCTAGAAGCGGTTTATCAGGAGGTATCACATGAATAACAATGTGAAAATTCTCATTGCAGATGACGAAGAACGCTGGCGAAGGTTAGTGGGCGACTTTCTCCGCAACGAAGGCTATAAAGTGATTGAAGCCGCCAACGGCCAGGAGGCGGTGGATTTGGTCAAAAATGATAACGATATTAATCTGGTGATTTTGGATATTATGATGCCTGTCATGGACGGCGTCCAAGCCTGTCAGATCATTCGCAGCTTCTCTCAGCTTCCGATCGTTATGCTCACAGCAAAAAACGACGAAGACAGTGAAGTGATGGGATTCGTCTGTGGCGCTGACGAATACATTGCAAAACCTGTTAAATTTCCTGTGTTTATCGCACGTGTGAAAGCACTTTTAAAACGTTCCGTATCTGTCCGCAGCACCGTGGATGTATCCGGCATTTGCATTGACCCCGATGCCCATACAGTCACTGTCGATGGGAAAGAAATTGCTTTAACCCCTCGGGAATTTGAGTTGCTGCTTTATATAGCGCAAAATAAAAATATTGCTCTATCCCGCCAGCAAATTCTCTCTGCTGTATGGAACTTTGATTACTATGGTGATGCCCGTACGGTAGACACCCATATAAAAAATCTGCGCATGAAGCTGGGAGAACGAGGCGCAGCCCTGAAAACCGTCCGCGGAAGGGGCTATAAGCTGGAGGGATGAGCATGGGCTTTCGCAGCAGCCTGCGACGCAATTTGATTTTACTGTCCGTTGGCGTCTTGATGCTGTATTATGTACTTGTATTCCTGTTCAGCGCTCTATTTATGGAGCCATACTATCTCTACAACGTGGAAAAATCCCTGATCAGAGCTTATCGAACGTTAGACGAAGAAGGCGAATACAATCTAGACACTGTCAGCATGTTAGAAGAATCCAATTTATCCATCGTCATTGCAGATCGCAATACCGATGAAATTCTCTACAACAGCAGAGAAAACAAGCGCTTTATGACTGACGTAACAGACCGTATTCTTCCGTTTATCAAGGAAGATGCCGTTGCTTCAGAATCCGGCTACAACCTCATTACGGATGAGCTCTATGAACATACTTCCTCTGGCGCTAATTATTCCAGCGGAAAAAGAGTCATTTTAGGAGGCATCACGGATCTATATGTGTTGGAAATCAGCACCTCCTATGCTTCCATCTCTCAGGCAACCTCAATTTCCATGCAATTTTCTTTAATTGTCGGACTGATGGTCATGCTTTTGGCAATTTTAGCATTTTCCCGAATGAGTTCTATGGTTGTAGATCCAATCACACAGATTACAAGCATTGCAAATCAAATTGCCCATTTAGACTTTTCTCAGAAATGCAACGTCCATATGGGCGGAGAAATCGGCGATATGGCACAAAGCGTCAATACTATGTCCGACTTTATGCAAACATATATTGCCCAACTTCAACAAGCCAACGAGCAGCTGAAGGCAGACATTCAACATGAGAAAGAGCAAGAAGAGGCCCGGAAAAATCTTGTGGCCAATCTGTCCCATGACCTTAAAACGCCCATTGGTCTCATTGCAGGATATGCCGACGGGCTCCGACGAGGCATGGCAAAAACGGACAGCGAAGTGCAGGAATATTGCGATGTAATTTGCGATGAATCTGACCGCATGATGACCATGATCGTCAAAATGATGGAGTTGTTTCGTTTAGAAAGCGGCACAGTAAAATTAGAACGAGAGGAATTTGATCTCTATGATCTTCTGAGTTATGAAGTAGAGATTTTCCGTATGGAAATTGAACGGGCTAATATTCAGTTCACCACGGACTACTCAGACTGTCTGTATGTTTCCACAGACTATTTTTCTGCTGAGCAGGTCATTACAAATTATATGCAAAATGCCATCTCTCATATAAATCATGGCAATCAAATGTCATTGCGTGTAACGGAACGCCACGGGTTCTATCAAGTATCCGTATTCAATTCTTCTGCCCCCATTCCAGAAGAAGAATTATCCAGAATTTGGGATAGCTTTTATCGGCTGGACAAATCCCGAAAAAGATCGCATCGGGAATCTGGTCTGGGACTTTCCATCGTCAAAAGTAACATGGATCTTTTGGGCGGAGGATATGGTGTTGAGAATGTCGAAGACGGCGTAGAATTTTGGGCCGAATTCCCCAAAAGTTCAGACACACCCACGGAAAACATACAAGAGACAGCCATAACCTAAATAAACGTAAAGACTATACCAAAGAACTTTCCTTTGGTATAGTCTTTTTGCTGTTTCCATTGCAAAGGTGCAATTCGGTGCTCACAGCACAAATTGTACCTTTCTCAATATGTCTTGATTTGTTATAATGCTAACATATAGAATACGAAAAAAGGAGCGATGAAAATGAGTCGTAAATACAAACACATTACATCTCCATTGAAAATCGGAAATGTAATTTTAAAAAGCCGACTGTTATCGGCCAACGCTTTACCCCACTTCCTGCAAGGCCCCGAGTTGTATCCTTCTGATGCAGTTGTCGATTATCTGGTGGGTCTGGCAAAAAATGGAGCTGCAATTGTTACAATTGGAGACTGGACCAATCTTAAACAACGGGAAGGTTTTGGCGATGGGTGTCATTTCCCGATGTGGGATACGAGAGACCCTGCGCTGGAGAATGCCCTCACTTTAATGGTGGATCAAATTCATTTTTATGGAGCTAAGGTTTCAGCTGCCACACATCTTTCCGCCCCGGAAGGATATGGCGTATACGACGGGGAACCTGCTGGCGGTATGCCCATGCTTTCTCCTGCTGAAATGGAGGAAATGATGGAAGACATGGAGGAAATGATGGGCGGACCCACAAGCGATGACGGCGCTCCCATGCCCTTCGGTCCTCCCGGCGGCAACGGACAACCCCTCAAGGCCATGGGGCCAGAACAGATGCAGGAATATTGTGACACTTTGGTGAAAAAACTAAAATATTATGTAGGCTGCGGGTATGATATGTGTTCCATTCACGCTTCCTACGGCGCTACATTATTGAGCAAATTCCTATCTCCAAAGTATAATAAACGTACTGACGAATTTGGCGGCTCCATGGAAAACCGGGCAAAGTTCCCCATCATGGTGGCCCGGGAAGTCAAAAAGGCCTTTGGCCAGGATTTCCTGGTTGAGATGCAGGTTTCCGGCGAGGAAGACGACGGTCTCACTATCGAAGATATTGTCACCTTTGCCAAGCTGGCTGAGGGCTCGATCGACATTCTACAGCTCCGTGCAGGCGATGGCGACCTGGCTCATCCTACCGGCTTTAACTCCAAGCCACACGCCCCCTTAACCCTTCAATACGCTGCAGCCATTAAAGCCAGCGGTGCTAACATCATTACCGCTCCAATCGGCGGTTTTCAAGATCTGGACGACATAGAGGAATATATTTCCTCTGGTAAAACGGACATGATCGGCATAGGCCGCGCTTTTATCTGCGACAGTCGATATGGTGAAAAAATTTCAGAGGGACGCGGGGAAGATGTAGTTCCATGCATCCGCTGTAACCGCTGTCATGGTCTGGGCATGCAGGGTCCTTGGAAATCTGTCTGTTCCGTGAATCCGGAAATCGGCATTCAACATAAACTCTCTGCTTTAGTCCCCGCCCCAAATGAGACTAAGAAAGTCGCTGTAATTGGCGGTGGCCCAGCAGGTATGCGCGCTGCACTTTATCTTTGTGAACGCGGTCACGAAGTAACGCTCTATGAGAAATCCGATAAATTAGGCGGTCAACTGATTCACGCAGATTATTCCAGCTTTAAATGGCCTTTGAAAGAATACAAAGATTATCTCATTGCACAGCTTCATAAAAGCGCTGTAAATATCAAACTTTCTACCACCGCAACGCCTGAAATGATTGCTGCGGAAGAATATGACGCCGTTATTGCCGCACTGGGTGCCACACCAAAATTCCCCCCTATCCCAGGGCTTTTGGATGAAAACAATACGCCTATTCGTGGCATTTACAATCCCATTGAAGTCTATGGCCGGGAACAGGAGCTGGGCAAGAACGTGGTTGTAATCGGCGGCGGCGAAATTGGTATGGAAACCGCCATGTATCTGGCAGAAAACGGCCATGAAGTCACCATTTTATCACGTCAGCGAAAATTTGCTGCGGAAGCAGACCGCGTTCATTATTACTCCATGTTTGCTGATGCCTGGTCCAAACTTCCCAATTTGACCACCATCAAAAGAGCAACGACTACTGCCATTGCCCCCGGCGCAGTTACCTACACAGATAAGCAGGGACAAAGCCATACCATTACCTGCGATTCTATTGTAGCATGCGGTGGTATGATGCCCGCGCAAGAGGAAGCGCTTGCCTTCTCCGACGTGGTAGACACCTTCATCATAATAGGAGACAATGAAGGTTCCGGAAACGTTCAGACTGCTACAAGATCTGCATTTGCAGCCGCCGCTAGAATTTAACATGGACAAAGACTGGGAACAGCGCATTGTTCCCAGTCTTTGTTATACGTTTGAGATTTCAAGCGATGGCGTTCGAGGTAAAACGGACACTCCATAGATTACTCGCCGCTCTGTAAGTAAATAATAATGTATTATCCTCTCATCCTACTATGCTTTTATAACACATTACCTGATATACGTACTGAATACCATATCTGTGGATTCTCCCTTCTCTTTGGGGTAGAATATGATATAATGGTTTTAATTTATTTTCAGGAAGGATCTACTACTATGAACCTTGTGACTCTCTGTGGAAGCCTGATTCCTTTTCTGGGTACCACACTAGGGGCTGCCTGTGTCTTTCTTCTCCGAAAGGAAATTTCTCATCGGATGCAGCAAGCGCTGCTTGGCTTTGCCGCAGGTGTGATGGTAGCCGCATCGGTATGGAGTCTACTGATTCCAGCCATGGAGCAAAGCGCCGAAATGGGAAAATTGGCTTTTATCCCGGCAGCGGTAGGCTTACTTTTGGGCATAGCATTTCTGCTGATCCTGGATCAAGTAATCCCACACCAGCATTTGGATAGCAATTGTCCGGAAGGCACCCCCTGTCATGCACAAAAATCCACTATGCTGATGCTCGCTGTAACACTTCATAACATTCCAGAAGGGATGGCCGTTGGCGTTGTTTTGGCAGGTTTGAACGCCCACGAAAGTATCTCCAGCACCGCTGCCTTTGCCCTGGCAATTGGCATTGCCATTCAAAACTTTCCGGAAGGCGCAGTGATCTCCATGCCGCTAAAGGAAGCCCTTGGCCGTAAAAAAGCTTTTATCTATGGCGTCTTATCCGGCATCGTAGAACCAATTGCCGCTATTATAACAATTGTACTGTCAAGTTTTGTGATACCTGTGCTTCCGTATTTGTTGTCCTTCGCCGCCGGTGCCATGCTCTATGTGGTGGTGGAAGAACTGATTCCTGAATCTGCACATGGGGAACATTCTAACATTGGAACCATCGCCTTTGCGCTGGGTTTTGTATTGATGATGATTTTGGATGTTGCTCTGGGCTGAATGCTTCTGTTTCAGGCCCGGCGGATATCAATTCGATAACGCTGAGGTGTCTGCCCATATTGCTCCCGGAACTGCCGGTAGAAATTACTCTCGTTATGAAATCCGGACTGCCGCGCTACCTCGGGTATTGGAATATTTGTATCAGAAAGCAGCTTAACGGCATGTTCCAACCGAAATTCCCGCAAACATGCAGAATAGGTCTTACCCGTGTACCGCCGAAACATTCGCGCCAATTGAGAACCGCTGTAATGAAATTCTTCAGAAAGCATCTCCACACTAATCTCATCCAGATGCTCCTGCATAAAAAGCAAAACTGGTATCATTGCTTCGTTCTTGCATCGTTCCTCTAATAAATAGAGCCTCGCCGAATTTCCAGTATGACGAAGAAGTTTTTGGAAAAATATCGTCGCTTGGAGTTCCAAAATCCGCCGCGTATAGGAATCCGGCGTTTGATACTCCCAATACATCTCTAACAGCAGCTGCTGAAGTATCGGAACATTTTGTGTATTTACCAACAAAAATGCATCTGGTTTCTCGGCGAACGCTCGTTCCAAAAATTCAGTCATCGTCGTTTGCTCTTCTGGTAAACCATGAAACATGGCATGAAATGCATTGCGTTTGATTTGCAAATTTAGAATGATGTCCCTTGGAGAAAAGGCCTCCGGTGCATGTCGAATTCCCGGCGGCAAAATGCAGACCTCCCCCTGTCCCATCATCATAGCCCTGTCTTCGACCCACTGACGACAAGCCCCGCTGCAGACCATCATGACTTCAAAAAAGGTGTGACTATGCGAAACCGCAGTATAATATCTAGGATGTTTGGACAGAGCGATTTGGTTGTTTTGGGAAAACACATCACAGTCCTCAATACGACCATTTGGAATTTTTACCGTAATTCCCTGAGGTCTGGAAAGCGGAATCCGATATTCGTCCACCGCCAGCTTTGTTCCCCGTTGCTGTTCCCACTGATCAAACTGAGTCCATGCGCGCAATTCGTCCTCTGTAAATTCCATTAGGTTTGCTTTATATTCTTCCAAACACATAAACTCACCTCTCTATGTTATTTTATCATATCTGTCTTTCTTTTGAAAAGCAATCTGGAAAAATAATATAGAAATTTAGAAAGAATCTCTCT
>CABRZL010000084.1 GCA_902475435.1 uncultured Eubacteriales bacterium
GCCTATCATGCTGATACATGTAACACTGCGCAACTTAGTGAAGCTGAACTCCAAGCACAAATTGATCAATATAACACACTAGTGGATCAGTATTACTCGACTGATAATCCCAGTTATGAATTGGATAAGACGCAAAATGAGTATCTTTTACGAGAAGTATTTCAAGAAACGACAACATATCTTGTTGATGGTGGCGTAACAGATTATGAAGTTCAGACATTAACCTTTAATGAGACAAATACAGTTGCGGTTGTTAGTATAAAAATGGTTTGTTATAACAAGTGGGTTGATGCGACTGAAACAGGCGCTTTTGAGATAACCTGCTGTGCGAATACCGTTAATCTTACAGCGCAAATGGTAAAAGTCGACGAATCCTGGAAGCTGCAACGACATATTGAGTACACAATGACTGATTCTTGGGTTCCGGAAGATGTGTTTACTGAGCCTCAACCATATTCCTTGGACCAAGCTCAGGAGGATGCCTTGCAAGCAGGGGAATTGGCCTCAGAAGAATACTCCAATTTTGAAGATGCGCTGAGTGCTGCAAATGAAATTCAAGTAGAAGAAATTTGTCCGCTTTCGGTAGAATGAAAGCACATACTCCAATAGTTCCACAACTCGATACGGTCGTAACATGAATGTTCCGTCGGAGAAGAAACCTTCTCCGGTGGAATTTTTGCCGACAGTTTCGATAAGCAGGCGAGAAAGGCAATCTTTATTCATTTTTTCAAAGTTGCTTGTTTTTTGGAAGATGGTTTGGTATGCTGTATCCAAAACCTCTAATTTTGGGTAAATGGAGGAGAGCGTTTGAATGCAGCCGGTTGGCTTTGTATGTCGGAAAGTTCCAAAAGGCTTTCTTTCAACTGGGGATATACGCCGGACGGCTTTGCAGAGTGCGTATATCATCTGCACGTACAGTATTGGGGCGATCATGATGAGCTTTATTTCCGGGATTATCTGTTGGCCCATCCTGATACAGCAAGGGAATACGGCAGATTGAAACAAAAACTGGCGGGATCATATAAACATGACAGGGATGGTTATACCCGGAGGAAGACGGATTTTGTAGACAAATATACACAGGAGGGAAAACGCGAATTTGCGGGAAGATATGAGGACAAGTGAGGAACATAAACAACGGTTGCAAGAATGGCTCCGCATCAAGATGCCGCACTGGAAGGACTATGGAATAACGCTGCTAAAATGGGTGCTGTTTTCGCTTGTAGTGGGGCTTGTTGTAGGAGTCGTGGGAGGGCTGTTTTATAAGGCCATTGCATGGGCAACCGAATTCTGGGAAACGCATGGCTGGATATTGTTTTTCTTGCCCCTTGCCGGTCTTGCGATCGTTTTAGCCTATCGGATTACTGGAATGAACGATGACAAGGGGACAGAGTATATCATTGGAGCCGTTCGGGAAGGAAGAATGCTGCGAATTCGGACGGCGCCCCTGATTTTCTTCGGCACGGTGTTAACCCATCTCACAGGCGGAAGTGCAGGACGTGAGGGCGCGGCTTTGCAGTTGGGTGGTTCTATGTCTAATTTTATTGGAAGACTAGTCCATCTAGATGAAAAAGATGATCGGATCATTACCATGTGCGGCATGGCCGCGGGATTTTCCGCGTTATTTGGAACGCCGTTGGCGGCGGCCGTGATGGCCATGGAAGTAGTCAGTGTGGGGGTTATGTATTATGCGGCCATAGTACCATGTATTTTGTCGGCGCTGATTGCGCAGGAAGTTGCCGGCATGATGGGGATTGTACCTACGGCGTTCCAGGTTTTGAACGTGCCGGAGATGGAACCGGTGGTCATCATGCAGATGATAGGATTTGGCATTTTCTGTGCGTTGGTGTCTATCCTGTTTTGTGGTGTAATGCATTTGATGCCAAAACTCTATGAAAAGGTTACAAAGAATCCGTATCTCCGAGTGGCAATCGGCGGCGTATTCGTTGTGCTTTTGAGTATTTTGCTTGGAAGGGATTATAATGGCGCCGGAGTCAATGTAATTCAAAGTGCGCTGAATGGAGAGGCCCGGCCTGAGGCGTTTTTTATAAAAATCCTGTTTACAGCACTGACTCTGGCCGCCGGGTTTAAGGGTGGCGAGATTGTCCCTGCTTTCTTCTGTGGTGCGACATTTGGATGTTTCTATGGAACGCTGTTGGGAATCCCGGCTTCTTTTGCGGCGGCTTTGGGACTGGTTTCCGTATTCTGTGGCGTCACAAATTGTCCGCTGACGTCCATCCTATTGGCCTATGAGCTCTTTGGCGGAGCGGGACTTCCGCTCTATGCGCTGGCAATTGCAGTCAGCTATATGCTTTCTGGGTACAGCGGGTTGTACCATGCCCAAAAGATCGTCTACTCAAAACTACGACCGGAATTTATCAATCGAGATACGCATTGAGAGGTGAAACATATATGAATAATCGAGAAGTTCTGGATGTTGCCGTTCGGCAATCTGCTATTGATTTGAATTGCAGTCCGGAGGATTTTTTTCGTGGTTCTCCATGTATCGTTCGATCAAAAGCTAACCCGGAGGCAAGGAAATATCTGGTGTTGCCATTTGAGTGTGATTTGGTGTTTTATGGTGGCAATGTCGTTGCGTCGGTTAGCGAGAGAACAGAGCCAATTGTGCATCAATATCTCAATCGGTTTCAGCCGGAACATTGTTTTGAAACGCCGAACTTACATGTATTGGATGATAATTTGCGGGCGTTTGGTCTGAGAACCCGACATATGGCAGAATATTTTTTACCGGATACGACAGAGCTGCGGGAGATTCCCTGTCAATTTCCCTTAAAAATTTTATGCCCGGAAGAATTTCAGGATTTATACCTTCCGCAGTGGGGAAATGCACTGTGCAAAGACAGGAAGGAATGCGATCTATTAGCCGTAGGAGCTTATGACGGAGAAAAATTGATTGGATTGGCGGGGGCGTCAGCGGACTGCACTACCATGTGGCAGATTGGCATTGATGTACTACCGGATTATCGTCGGAGAGGAATCGCAGCGTCGTTGACCAGTCGGCTGGCGCTGGAAATATTTCAGAGGGGGAAAGTACCGTTTTATTGTGCTGCATGGAGCAATATTGCTTCCGTATGCAATGCAATCCGCTGTGGCTTTCGACCGGCTTGGGCCGAATTGACAGCGAAACCGATAGAAGAGGGTAGAATGGAACTTACTCCATCCATGGTATAAATCTGTAAATGGCAAATAAAAGTGCAGCACGTCGCTTTTTTAGAAATAGGATTTGCGGGTATCATAAGGGGAGAACTTGCCTTTACAGGGGAAGCATGATATAATAAACTGTCGATTTTTGTATAAGTTCAGGAGGCTGTTTCATGGGCTGTTTTGACTATGAGGAACTTTGGGGCGTTCATGAGGAGTGCGGTGTGTTTGGCATCTATAATCCGGCCGGTGATTGTGCAAGAGATACGTACTATGGTCTTTATGCACTTCAACATCGTGGCCAGGAGTCCTGCGGTATTGCTGCCAATAATGACCGCGACATCACCTGCTATAAAGATATGGGCATGGTGGGGGATGTATTTTCAGAGGAAAAGCTTGATGAACTGGGCGGTACCATGGCAATTGGCCATGTACGCTATTCTACAGCCGGCGGTTCCAAGCGCGAGAATGCTCAGCCCCTGACATTAAGTTATATTAAAAACAATTTGGCGTTGGTGCACAATGGAAATCTTGTCAATGCCGCTGCGCTGAAGTATCAGTTTGAACGGACAGGTTCTATCTTCCAAACGACTGCCGACACAGAGGTTATTGCGTATGCGATAGCCCGGCAGCGTCTGGAATGCGGATCGATTGAAGATGCAGTGGTAGGCACCATGAAAAAATTAGTTGGCGCATTCAGCTTAATTGTTATGAGTGGTAGAAAGCTGATTGCGGCGCGGGATCCATGGGGATTTCGTCCGCTGTGTATCGGGCAGCGTGGAGATGCTTGGGTATTTGCGTCTGAAACCTGCGCCCTGGATGGCGTAGGGGCACATTTTGTTCGGGATGTTGAGCCTGGGGAAGTAGTGGTGATCGAGGACGGGCAGTTACGTTCCATCCGGGAGAACTGCTCCGGGCAAAGTCACATTTGTATTTTTGAATATATCTATTTTGCCAGACCTGATAGCGTCATTGGAGGACAGGGGGTCCATGAATCCCGACTGGAAGCTGGTAGACTTTTGGCGCGGCAGAGTCCGGTAGATGCGGATGTTGTGATAGGCGTTCCAGATTCCGGTTTGGATGCGGCCCTGGGATATGCACAGGAATCCGGGATCCCTGTCGCTGAGGGCTTTCTGAAGAATCGTTATATAGGCAGAACCTTTATTAAGCCGGAACAGTCCTCTCGGGAAACAGCGGTCAAGTTAAAGCTCTCTCCTATGCGCAGCCAGATTGCTGGGAAGCGTGTTGTTATGATTGATGATTCCATTGTTCGCGGCACGACTTCAAATTTAATTACGAATCTTTTGAGGGAAGCAGGGGCAAAGGAGGTTCATGTGAGAATTTCTGCGCCGCCGTTTATTTCGCCTTGTTATTTTGGAACGGATGTTCCTGATAAGGAGCACTTGATCGCCTGCAATATGGATTTGGATGCCATCCGTAAACATATCGGAGCAGATTCGCTGGCGTATCTTGATGTGAAAAGCTTGCGTTACTTGGTCCCGAAGATAAAAGGAGGATTTTGCGATGGGTGCTTTACAGGGTGTTATCCAGTGGAAATCCCTCCTGATGTGTGATGAATATGAATTTTCTAAGCGTGTTGATGCAGAAAACACGTGAAATATTCAGATATTATTGTTAAAACAGAAAAATGATGCAAGAAAGCAAAAAAATTCATCATTTATAATTGACAGAGGAAAGCTCATTGACTATAATAATACCAACAGCAACGGCAGCTCGCATTGCCTGCGAGCTGCCGGACTTTTTAAGGAGGGTATTCCATGGCCAAATATTCAAAAGCTGATATTATTCGTATGGTAGAAGAAGAAAATGTGAAGTTTATTCGCCTGCAGTTCTCTGATATCTTTGGTATGTTGAAGAATGTAGCGGTGACAGCTTCTCAAATTATGAAGGTACTAGATAATCAAATTATGATTGACGGCAGTTCCATCGAGGGCTTTGTTCGTATCAACGAATCAGATCAGTACCTGCGGCCTGATCTGGATACCTTTTGTATCATGCCCTGGCGTCCCATGAATGGAAAGGTTGCTAGAATGATATGTTCTGTGTATAATCCGGACGGAACGCCGTTTGTAGGAGATCCGAGAAATGTGTTGCAGAGGGCTGTTGATGATGCAAAAACACTGGGATATACATTTAATGTTGGACCTGAATGCGAATTTTTCCTGTTTGAGACGGATGAGAAAGGACAGGCTACGGTTCATCCCCATGATGCGGCAGGATACTTTGATATGAGTCCATTGGATCATGGAGAGACAGTCCGCCGGGACGTTTGCCTTGCGTTGGAGTCTATGGGATTTGAAATCGAAGCTAGCCATCATGAAGTGGCGATGGGGCAGCATGAGATAGACTTTAAATATGCCGATGCGATTACGACAGCAGATCGGATAGAAACCTTGAAGCTCACGGTGAAAACGTATGCAGCTAAAAATGGACTCCATGCCACCTTTATGCCCAAACCCATCCATGGTATCAATGGTTCCGGCATGCATATTAACATGAGTCTGTTTAAGGATGGGAAAAATGCTTTTTACGATGAAACAGATTCCCTTGGATTGAGTAAAACGGCCTACAGTTTTATTGCCGGACTGATGGAACATGTACCCGGAATGGCAGCGGTGTTGAATCCTTTGGTTAACAGCTATAAGCGTCTGGTACCTGGATACGAGGCGCCCTGTTATGTAGCATGGTCTGCAAGCAATCGATCTGCCCTAATTCGGATTCCTTCTGCCCGTGGGAATTCAACCCGTGTAGAGCTTCGATGTCCGGATCCCGCCTGCAATCCATACCTGGCGTTGGCGGTTTGTTTAGCAGCGGGTATGGACGGAGTGAAACGCGGATTGCAGCCGGTTGATCAAATCAAGGATAATATTTTTATGATGAATGAAAAAGAGCGAAATGAGGCTGGGATTATTAGTCTGCCTGCAGATCTGAAACAGGCAATTGATGCAATGGAACAGGATCCGCTGATTCTTTCTACTCTGGGCGAACATGCCAGTGAAGCTTATTTAATGGGGAAAAAACAGGAGTGGGACGAATACCGTACCAGTGTTAGCCAATGGGAGCTGGATCGTTATTTGGTACGCTATTGATTTGGTGCATAGAAGTATCTAATAAGGGGGCGGAATGATATGAGCCATATGCTGATTGCATTCGAGGGAACAAAAACTCGGCAGCGTATGACAGATATTTTTGAATCAATTGGGATTCGTGTTTCTGCTTCCTGCGGCAGTGGTGCTGAAATTCTTCGATGGTGTGCAAGGCTCGACAGAGGAGTAATTCTGTGCGGATACAAATTGTGTGATATGACGGCAGAAGAACTTTTTGAAAGCCTTCCATATGGATTTTCTATGCTGCTTTTGGCGACGCAGATGCAATTGGAGGCTTGCAGTTGTGAAGAAATTTGCAAGTTGGTAGCGCCAGCTCATAAATCTGAGTTGATCGCCTCTGTACAAATGCTGATGGATCAACAAGAAGAGGCAGTGTTTGTGCCAAAACGATCTGAGGAAGATAAACTGTTGATTGCAAAGGCGAAGGAATTATTAATGACCCGAAATCAGATGACTGAAAGCCAGGCACATCGATTTATTCAAAAACGTAGTATGGATACGGGATCAAAGATGGTTCAGACTGCACTGAAAATTTTAGATGGACAGCTGATAATATAAGGAAGCAAAATCAAAACAATTGTCTTGGCGCAGTATCCGGCGCTATATAGCGTCGGATACTGGTATGCTGCATGGTGAGATAACATCGGTTGCCATGGGAGCGCGTTTTTGCTATGTCCGAAAGCTTCAATTTTTTGCTTGACAATTATCAAAAAGATGATATAATAAGCAACGTCAATTAAACAAAAATACTCACTCTTTTCCATCTGGGGGTATAGCTCAGCTGGGAGAGCGCTTGAATGGCATTCAAGAGGTCAGCGGTTCGATCCCGCTTATCTCCACCATCACAAAAGAGTGAAACGAAAACCTCATTTCTTCGGAAATGAGGTTTTTGCTTTATGCAGCAATAATGAGCATATCCAGCCCTCCGCTAAACTGCTCAAAATTGATGTTGAACGTAGTGGGCAGTTTGTAATCCCGATTGACAACTATCCAGTGAATTAGGCAGCTTACAATCTTTTATTCATTCCAAAGACAGTGTTCCATGTCTACACGACCATCCGGGAGAAATTGAACACCCTCTGCTTCCAGTAATGCACGGCGAAGTTCAGCGTGCATCCCACCGGCAATTGTACCATCGCTTCGAACCACCCGCTGCCAGGGAAGGTCATCTGGACAGGTCCGCATGGCCCAGCCTACCTGCCGAGCGGCTTTGGGATTGCCTAAACGACGAGCAATATTACCATAACTGAGAACTTTTCCCTGAGGAATTTGTGAAACAATCTGATAGACTTGATTAAAAAAACGATTCATATGGAATACTCCGTTCTTACATTCTGGCGCGCGGAAGGCTCCAACGATAATGGGCGGAAAGACCGCGAATGAGAATGACCAGGGCCGCACCTAAATTCATGGCCCAGATACCAGGGATAACAGACCAAAGAGCTGCGCAAATCAGCGAACCCGCCAAAGATGCACAAGCATAGACGTGTTTGACGAAAATATAAGGGGTGTTGCCAGCCAACACGTCCCGAAGTACTCCGCCGCCTACGCCTGTAATCACGCCTACAAAAGTTAAGAGGAACAAATTATATGCGCCTGATTGAGCAAATGCTGCTTGAACACCAATAACAGTAAAAATACCTAGTCCTACGGAATCCATAATCAACAAGAGCAGATCATAAATCTTTTGATATCGCTGGAAAAAGCAGCGGACCCATGGGAGAAATACGATGGCCGCAGTTACAAGTGCGGTGATGGCATAGAGTGGATTTCGAAATGTCGTTGGCGGAGAAACTCCGAGAATCAGATCCCGTATGATACCACCGCCCACGGCAGTAGTAAGTCCCAAAATCATAACCCCAAAAATATCCATATTTTTCTTCATGGCGGTCATTGCACCCGAGACAGAGAATGCAACTGTACCAATTAGCTCCAGAATCAAAATAAAGATTTCCACAAGATTCCCCCTCGCATTTTGTATCAGGATTGTTCCTAGTGTACTCCCGAGCAAGGTGGATGTCAATAAAAACTGCGGGATTTGTATGTGTATAGAAACGCTCATAATATG
>CABRZL010000085.1 GCA_902475435.1 uncultured Eubacteriales bacterium
TGCGCAAGACCGTTCTGTCGCTTAAAAGCCCCACTGGGGCTTTCATTGCTCCGCTCCACTGCGCAAACGCGAACTTTTGAGAACACGCTGATTTCGGCAGCTTGCAAGAAAACACAAGGAAAACTTTGGTAAAAAGAGAGAGGGCCGGACGGTGCCAGCCCTCTTGACAGAATTATGAGATGCTCAAAAATTTCTGCTGCTTTTATTGCGGTTTTCAAAAATAGCGCCGAACAGAACGACATATTTACGATATGCAGTTTGCGCATACTACTGCGGTGGGAAAATAGAATCAGGCAAAAGGATAAAGTGACGGCAGGAAAAATACGGACACGACAATGAGGATGAGCGCCAGCGGGGTACCACACTTGAGATAATCCTTCAAGGTGTATCCGCCCGGCTCGATGATCATAATCTGGCAGGGAGCTGCCATGGGGGTCATGATGGACACACAGCTGGCTGTGATCACGCCGACCACGGCAGCACGGGGGTCTACGCCCATGCGGATACAGGCGGAAGTGACCAGTGGGATGAAGATGGTCAGGGTAGCCAGATTGGACATGACCTGTGTCAGAATGAAGGGAACAAGGAAGAACACCAGCATAATGATGTACGGATTGGAGGTATCGCCCAGCAGGCGGATCATCCAGTCTGCCACCACATTGCCTGCACCGGTGGTCTGGATGGCGTCCGACAGAGCCAGCACACCGGCAAACAGGAAAATGGTCGGCTGGTGGATGGAGTTGAGGGCTTCCCTCTCGGTCAGCACACCCGTCAGCACCAGAGCGGCAGCGCCGATGCAGGAAGTGAGATACATCTTGACACCAATGACATTTTCCAGCAGCATCATTGCAATGGAGACCAGAACGATCAGGACAGCCAGTTTGCGCTTGAAGGGGCTGAGTTTTTCGCTCTCAGAAGCCGTATGTGCTGCATCTGAAAACTGCTCGTTGGGAATATCCGGCATCAGCTTATAGCCAACAAAGGTCATGTACAGGATGGCAATGGTCAGCATCGGGATGCGCGCAATGGTGAAATCCCAGATGTGCAGCGGTGTCGGTGCGCCGGCCTGCATCATGACATCGTTCCATGCCATGTTGGAAGCACCCTGACCGAGAAAGGTCATCTGGGTGGCAATGTTGGCACAGGCCATAGAAGGATACAGCAGCTTGCTGCGGCTCACGCCGATGTCGTTCGCAATGCCTACCAGCAGAGGGATCATGATAGCGGCAGTTGCGGTGGCACTGGTGATGGCGCCCAGAAACGCACCTGCCACGCAGGAAAGAAAGATCAGCATCCGCATATTGTCCTTGTAGCGGATGACCAGACTCTGGGCTTTGTCAATCAGGGGCGTTTTGGTCAGCCCTGCACCGATGACGAACATGGCTACGAACATGACCACGTTCGTGTTGACGAAGCCGCCAAAGGCCTCGGCAGGGGTCTTGATGCCGGTGAGGATCAGCGCCAAAATGATGCCGGTAGAAATGACCGAGAACGGGACTTTACCGGATACAAAGGCGATGATCGTTACAAGCAGGATGACCAGTGTGATCTCCAATGGGCTCATTTGGGTTGTCCTCCTGTGGATTACTTCCACCTTGCAGATGCAAAGCAGTGGTACTTGGATGTTTATATTTGATAATGTATCCAATAAACAAGAAAAGAATACACCGAAAGACCACGCTTGTCAAGGGATTTGTTATACTTTTGTCGAAAAATACAATTTTCCAAAGGAGCTTTATATAAGGTGTGTAGAACAAAAAGAACGGCCAAGATCTTCTTTGTCTGCATTTCCTTTCAGGAACAAATAACGCCCCGGAACCCTTTGCGCGGAAAAGGGTTCCGGGGCAACTGCGGAGAACACAAGCGTGGCAATTGACTGAGCAGAATTCTAAAGTAAGAAAAACGATTTAGGAGAATCGTATGAAAGGAAATAATGAGTGAAGTCTGTCCCCCGCTGAGAGGATATCCGGATTACTTAATAAAGCCGACATGCTTGCAGATCTCTTCGATGGCCTTTTCCTTGCGCTCATTGAAGATGACCTTGTTCTCTTCGAACAGGTTGCGGCCCTCAGCGTCGATGGAAACGATCAGGGGGCCAAACTCGTTGACGTGGCAGTGCCACAGAGTTTCCGGCATACCGAGGTCACGCCACTGGGCCTCGACGATCTCCTCCACCTCGGTGGCAGCCACAACGGCGTTACCGGCAGGGAAGACACAGTGGATGGCACCGAACTCCTTGCAGGCGCGCTCGGTGTTGGGGCCCATGCCGCCCTTGCCCACGATGACGCGGACACCGGACTTCTGCACGAACTCATACTCGAACTTCTCCATGCGCATGGAGGTGGTGGGGCCCACAGACACCATCTCGAACTTGTCGTTCTCCAGCGGGCGGATGATGGGGCCGGCGTGGAAGATGGCTGCGTCCTTTACGTCCACAGGCAGCGGGCGGCCCTCTTCCACGAGGCGGCGGTGCGCCACGTCACGGCAGGTGGTCAGGTCGCCGTTCAGGTAAACGACATCACCGATATGGATGTCCTTCAGGTCTTCTGCGGAGACCGGAGTAGTAAGGATCTTCTTTCCGTCTTTAATGGTCAGCATTACAAAGTCACCCCCGAATGAGTATCAATGGTGTAGTTCAGGTCTTTATCAAAAATGATGTGGCCGCGGCGATGGCTCCAGCAGCCCACGTTGACGGCAACGCCGATGGCAGAAGGATGGCGGGCAGTGTTCTCAATGTGCACGCCCATGACGGAGTACTTGCCGCCCATGCCCTGAGGACCAAGGCCGATGGAGTTGATGCCGTCCTCCAGCAGCTTCTCCATATAGGCTGCGCGCTCGTTCTCGTTGTGGCTGCCCAGAGGACGCATCAGAGCCTTCTTGGACAGCAGAGCGGCGGTCTCAACAGAGGTTGCCACGCCCACACCCACCAGCAGCGGGGGGCAGGCGTTGATGCCGTAGCTGGTCATGACATCCATGACGAACTTGGTCACACCTTCGTAACCTGCACCGGGCATCAGCACCATGGCCTTGCCCGGCAGGGTGCAGCCGCCGCCTGCCATATAGGCGTAGATCTCGCACTTGTCACTGTTCGGCACGATGTCCCACCAGACGGTAGGGGTGCCTTTGCCGACGTTGCGGCCGGTGTTGAACTCATCGAAGGTTTCAACGCTGTTGTGGCGCAGGGGTGCTTCGAAGGTGGACTTGACCACAGCCTCCTTCAGCAGACCCTCCACCTCGCCGATGAGGGGGAAGTTCACACCGCACTTTACCCAGAACTGGAGCACACCAGTATCCTGACAGCTGGGGCGGTTCAGCTCCTTGGCCAGCTTCTGGTTCCGCTTCATGGTCTCATAGATGACCTTGGACAGCGGTGCGTCTTCCTGTGCGCCCAGCTCATCGAGCTTGGCAATGATGTCGTCCGGCAGCACCTTGGCGATATGGCTCACAAAGTTTGCCATATAGGTCGTCATCTGCTGCACCTGTTCCTGTTTGTTCATTCCATTTCCTCCTTGAATGATTTGGCTTTGGTACATTTGTGTGCTTGCTTCACTTATTCAACGCTCTGCCCGTATTACTGCGGGAAGAACGGAAATGCGATGGGAAGGATCACCATGCTGACAACCGTTGCGATGAGGATGAGGGGCAGGCCAGCCTTGGCATAATCCTTGAAGGTGTACCCGCCGGCGGAAACCACCATGGTGTTGGCGGGCATACCGATGGGCGTTGCGTAAGCGCAGGAGCCGCCGATGACACAAGCCATCAGGACTGCGCGGGGGTCGGCACCCATGCCCTGTGCGATGCTCAGGCAGATGGGAACCATCAGAGCGGTGGTTGCGGTGTTGGACATGAAGTTGGTCATGACGCAGCAGAGCAGGAAGACCACCAGAGTCAGGACGTAGGGAGAGGGATTCTCGCCCAGAGCACCAATGACGATGTTTGCGATCTCTGCGCCTGCCCCGGTCTTATCCAGTGCAGAGGCCAGAGACAGCGTACCACCGAAGAGGAAGATGGTCTTGAGGTCGATGGACTTCAGGGCATCCTTCTCGGAGATGACACCGGTGAGGATCAGAGCCAGCGCACCGATACAGCCGGTGATGCAGAGTTTGATGCCGATCTGCTTTTCAAAAATCATGCCCAACAGGGTGAGCACGAGGATAACGAGGGAGAGCACCTGTTTCCACTTGGGAACATTGCTGAAGTCCTGCTCGCCGCTGAAGGAGTCATCATCGGAGACGGGGTGGTTGGGCAGCAGCTTCATGCCAAGGGTGGCATAGAAGAGGATGCCGACGGCGAGGATGGGCAGGCCCACGATAGCGTACTCGAAGAAGCCGAAGGACATCCCGATCTCACCCAGAGCGCTCTGGGCGATGAGGTTGCCCGGTGCGCCGATGAGGGAAAGGTTGCCGCCCATGGCCGCTGCAAATACCAGCGGCATCAGCAGCTTGGAGCGGGCATAGCCGGACTTTGCCGCAATGCCGATGACCACGGGGATCAGGACGGCGGCGGTGCCGGTGTTGGAGAGCACACCGCTCATCAGGCCAACGATGACCATGATAGCCACGATGAGGCTGCGTTCGGATCTGGCAAAGTGGGTGACGATGCCGCCGATCTTGTTGGCCATACCTGTTTCAAACAGGGCACCGCCGACGATGAACATGGCGACAAAGAGGATGACGTTGCTGTCGATAAAGCCCGCAAAAGCAGTCTTGATGTCCAGAACGCCGGTGACGACCAGACCGATACAGACGATCATGGACGTTACGCCGAGGGGGATCTTCTCAAACACGAACATGACGACCGCGAAGAGAAGAAAGAGTAGGGTGATAGTTGCTGCTGACATACCGGGGGATCCTCCTTTAATGAAATATAATGTATCCATTTCATCAGAGCAAAACAGCCCTGACTTTCGGAACGCCCCAGCTGCACCTCGTTGTGCAGAGTCTTTGCCGCCGTGCTGTGCCCTCACAGCCCTTTTTCGTTCTGGAAGGATCTGCCCGGAACCTTAGAATTCCGGGAGTCTCGGCAGCGTCTTTTAAAAATTTTTATATCTAATCTGTGATAATGTATCCACTTGACGACACGAGAATACACCCAAAACAAAGAATTGTCAATCCCTTTTTTCGAGTTTTGTCGCATTGCACGGATTATGTACCAATTTTTGTGCACGCCAGACAAACAGTAGGATACAAGAAGACCTCACGCTACTGCTTTCTGCAAAAAAACGTGCGTTCTCCATCTGCTTTGGAGAACGCACGTTTTATCCTTCTTTTATTCCAGCCGCTTTTTGAAATATCCCTCGGCACAGTAAATGGCACCGCAGGGATTATGCGCCAGAACGCGATCCTTGGCCACCAGCGTTGTGACCATAGCATCCGAATACTTATAAAACATCGAGTCGTGTCCCACACAAAGTCCGACCTCAATGTTGAAATCGGTGTGCTGTTCGTTCAGAAGCTTTGCCTGTGCGATGGGGTTGCACATGGCCTCAAATTCGCCGGGGTGGATCTTGACCTCTTCCGGGATGCCCACTTCTTCTTTGGAGATGCCACCGGTCTTGCAGATGACCGACACCACCTCAAACCCCTGCGCACGGAGCAGGTCGGCCACGATGCGGGCTTCCTTCCGCAGACCTTTGCAGAATGCAAGACCCAGCTTGTGGTAGCCCATCCGCTTGCAGAACTCCACCGTCTCCTTCAGGCGGGGCCATTGACAGTAGCCAAGCCCCTCAATGGCCGAACAGTTGACGTAGAAATCGTGATTCTCGGGCAGATCGTAGCCGGCGCGGGCGGCCTCCATCACCGAAGCATTCCGCATAGGGCAGTTTTTGGGCATCTTTTCTGGTGCGTTGTTGGCGCAGGCCAGAACCGTACAGTTCGCACAGGTATACACTGTCTTGTCCTCCTTGATCTTATAAATAATAGGTCAGCGCATCGTCCATACTGCGGTAGATGTGCTTTTCCATTTCAGCTCGTGCGGTCAGCGCATCCCGTGCTTCCAGCGCCGCATAGATCTTTTTATGCTCGCTCTGGGAGTTGAGGGCATAGTCCAACTCGCTCATTTCCACACCAACGGACAGACCGTTCCACAGCTCCGAGAGAAGATTGCGCATTTTTTCATTGCCGGAAGCTTCCCAGATCTCAAAATGGAAGGACTGGTTGTAGTCAGTATAATTTCCGGCCTGCTGATGAGAAAGAGCCTCCTCAGCAGTATCCACGCAGTTTTTGATCTTGGACAGGTCAGCGTTGTTCTGGCAGCAGAGCATACAGGCGGTGCCTTCCAGCGCAGCGCGCAGCTGGTAGTGCTCCCGAATCGTTTTTTCCGTCACGCCCAGCACAATGGCACACTTGTTTTGCTTGACTTCCAGCAGACCGTCACGGGCAAGGATCTGAAAGGCCTCCCGCACCGGCGTGACCGACACGCCGAGTTCCTGTGCGGTGTTTTCCAGCGTGAGTTCTGCGCCCTCCGGGATACTTTTTGAGATAATGGCTTTCCGCAAAGCGGAAGCTACCCGCTCGCGGGCGGGCAGCAGCTTAATGGGTTTCAGTCCCAGCATATTGACTCCTTATCGTTAAAATCAGATGCAGCAGTTCTTCTTCATAGGTGTTCCATGCATCCAGCACATCAGGGGAACCCTGACGGTCCAGCATCAGCAGGCGGGACAGCCGGTCGTTCACCGGCGCAGGACGTGCGCTCACGGCAAAGGCAATGTAGGTCTCCTGAATGCTCTCCAGCAGCTTGCGGTGCAGCGGATAGGGCAGGACGGTCCGCAGGGTACGGTGCTGCAGCATCTCGCCGCCTGCCAACATAGCATCCTGCGGCAGCGCACGCATAGCCTGCCGTTCCAACTGAGCACCTAACGCCAGAATCTGCCGCAGGGCATCTTCGTTCAAATCAGCAGCTTTTACATGGTTGTTGGGCAGGCGGATGATAAGACCCTGATATTCAAGGATCATCAAGGCCTCCCGCACCGGCATCCGGGAGACACCGAGACTCTCTGCCAGTTCGTTCTGGGTCATTTCAGTGCCCGCCGGGATCTGCCCAGATAAAATGGCCTGCTGCAGGGCTTCCACCACACCGCCGTTTTTCTTCTGGATGCCGATATATTCCATAGAGCCCTCCGTGCAAATGTCTTTTTTATATTGTATCCAATTTTGAAGTGAAAAGCAAGACTTCCTTCATGACAAACAAAAATATCCGGCAGATTCTTTATGAAAAATCTGCCGGATATAGACCAGATGCCCTTGGGGTGTTCCATTCTGAAAAATTGCAGGGCAAATGCAAGCTGTGTTAACTGTTATGTAACCTTGTCAATCAATCTTCCATTCTTCCATGGTCACAGCCAAGTGACAGGTAGTGCTCAATCTCCCCTCTCAGCACAAGCTGAGCATACTCCAGCGGCTTATTGTACAGCAGCCAGTCCGGTTCTGCCCGCTGTGCCGGGGTGTTGCCGTATTCGTCCTCCACGGCGATGCAGTCGATGACAACGGTAAAGCCATCCGCAAACCGGGCTTCTACCCGGTTGGTGTCCATGTTGTAGCGGCAGGAAAGCAGTTTGTTCATAGGAAACCTCTTTCTATATTAAGGTGATGTCTGTTCGATTGTCCAAATCCCTGCCATGAATCGTAGTTGTTGATGTACATTTGATGCTTAGTCTGAACAGGCAAGATTGTAGCTGCCGTGTCGGGCTTGAACCCGGCCGTTTTTCCGGCTTTGCATAAAAACTCAATGCCTGTTTAAGGGGCTGATTTTGGCTCTGCACATTTTTGCACACTTTTTGCACACCGGAACGGCTGGATAGCGGATGCAAGAGGGAATAACAGGTGCAAAGGATGCAGTAGATGCAAAACGCAAATTTACGATAAAGCGATAAAAACAACGAATCTGCGTAATTCCGGAAATTGATGATTGTTGCACGTTGGTTTCTCTTAATCAGTGGGTCTAGGGTTCGAGTCCCTGAAGGTGCACCACAACAACAAAATCCGAACTTTTTTCCGATAGGAGAAGGGTTCGGATTTTTTATTTTCTTCAGAAATGACAATTCCGGCTTGTTCCCGACGGCTGTGTGTTCAAAACCTTATCAACAAAGCGGACTTGATTCTGAACGGCAACCCGGAGGAATATTTGAAAAACGTAACCGGGAGCCATGGGTTAGAAGATTAAGAGAAATGCCGTTCCAAAAGCAACTGGAACGGCATTTCTTATCTTTCGATATTCGGCATCTTCTGTCCCCGAAGCTCCTGCCGGATGGCACGGAACTGATCAGGCACATCCGCATCGGTCATTGCACCGGGGACATCCACTGTCCCAGCGGCTTTGG
>CABRZL010000086.1 GCA_902475435.1 uncultured Eubacteriales bacterium
GGAAACAGTTATGGCTCTGATCTGTCGTCGGTACAGCCTACCATTCCCAGCGAAACACTGGATTGCCTTCGATTTGCGCAGGAGTTTTTAAAAATGGGTTATACTACAGTACGAGATTGCGGCGATGTAGCAGGAAATCCGACTTTTGCGGTTCGAAACGCCATTCAAAGTGGTTACATCAAAGGTCCGAGACTGATCTGCTCCGGCGTAACACTGTGCCCGCATGAACGTGGAATATATGATACTGCCACGGGTGGTGCAAGATTTGTGGACAGTCCCATGGAAATGCGGAAGGCCGTACGTACTGTAATTGGGGAAGGCGCAGATATGGTGAAGATATACGGCTCTGGTTCTATGTTGTCCCCTGGCAGCCTTGCAGATTTGAAGATTTTGGAAGAAGATGAAATACAGGAAGCAGTTAAAATTGCTACCAGTAAGGGAACTTATGTGGCTTGTCATTGTCATGCCGAAGAAGCGATCGATATTTGTGCCAGAAACGGAGTGCGAACGATGGAGCATGCCAGTTTTATTTCTGAAGAGACATGTAAGCGCCTTGCGGGTAAGGAAGATCAGGGGATTGTCATTACGCTGGCATGTACGGAACCAAATGTTCATATAGCGGATGGGTATGGAGCCGAAGTACAGGCACGTTTTGATAAGGTGAGCAGCAGAGTATATCATTGCCTGAGGAATGCCTATGATCATGGAGTATTGATCGGTTGGGGCACAGATTGCAGCTTGAATGCTTATCAAAAATATCCTCAGGCAGAGTTTCGGGCCAGGAAAGAACGTCTGGGCTTTGAAAACATCGACATTTTAAAACAGTGTACCATTAACTCCGCAAAGCTTCTGGGGTTGGAAGAAGAAATCGGTACGATTAAGGTTGGAAAAGCAGCCGATTTAATTGTTGTGGACGGCGATCCCGTGGCAGATATTACAGTAATGTATCAGCTACCAAAACACGTCATTAAAGGCGGAGAGCTTATTCGCTGAATTTCTTTTCAGTTTGCACAAGAGGTTGTCATCTGATATGGGATTTTCACATGTCAGGTGACATTTCTTTTTTCAAGAAGATGTGATATAATATAAATAATTCCTATATCCCGGAGGCAAGTATGACGTATAATCAGCTAAAATATTTTAATGCCGTATGTCAGTTCAATAATATCAGTCGCGCTGCAAAGAAAATGTATGTCTCACAACCATCGGTTTCTCTGGCGATCAAAGAGTTGGAGGATGAGCTGGGGGAGGTGCTGTTTCTTCGCAACAATAATAAACTCTACTTAACCGAGGCAGGGCAAATGCTCTGGGAAATGTCTGAGGATATGCTGGCACAAATGGAGTTAATTACCGATTGCATTACGAAACGGCATATGGATGAAGAACAGCTGACAATTGGCATGACTGCTGAGATTTCCAGTTGGACAATCCCATATGTAGAGCGGATTGTTCAAGAACTGCGCGGTAAATATCCTCGGTTGGAAATTAAGCTTATGCAGGTGCTTCCGATTGAACTGGATAAAGCGGTTGGGAATCATCTGGTGGATGTAGCGTTTTGCAATGCAGATGGACCGTTGCCGGCAAGAATGAGCAGCAAGATCATCACACATGCAGAGCTGTATGTTATCATGGGCGTTCAACACCCGTTGGCAAAGAGGGAGAAGATCTGCTTATCCGATTTGAGAGACACTGAGGTAATCGGAGATTATATTGACCAGGAGCATTGGCAAAAATGGTTGCATAACTTCTTTGAAACGGAAGATTTTATTCCAAAAACCAGCTTCTTTTTTACACAAAATGAGGCGGTGACCTGGTTGTTGCGACATCATCCGGTTGTGGCATTTGGCCGTCCGGCAATTAATGGATTGCAAATGGATGGATTGGTAGCCCGCCCCTTTGATCCACCCCGATTTGTGGATGTTTTGGCTATTTATGACAGCCATTTTACAATCCGTAATATTGTTGCAGATTTTATACAGGCGGCAAAACGCGTTCCGGACACGGTGCTGGAACAACATTAACGAAAATATATGGTATCCCAATCATACCATCTTGGTGTGATTGGGGCTATTTTTATTGCAAAAATCTATGGAATCCAAATTCCCTTAATATTTGCATTCTGTACCAAACAGTAGTTTCGTTCTACAATGTACTTCGACACCTACAAAGGGGAGAATTCTATGGAGAACGCAACAACAAAAAAACCATCCCTATGGACGCCCATGTACATCCGGTTGGGAGCAGCGTCAATACTTTTGTCCTTGGTGGAACAGATGCTAACGGTAAACATGTCGCTCTATATGGAGGATTTGGGTGCTACAGCCACGATCATCGGCGTTGTGTCCACGGTTTTTTCTGTGGCATCCATGATTGTACGCTTTTTGGCAGGACCTGCTATGGATCGCTACGGTAGACAAAAGGTAGGGATATTTGGCCTTTGCCTTTCCTTGATTCCGTTAATAGGATATTTGCTTTTCCCGGTTATCGGAATCATCGCTGTGATGCGGTTTATTCAGGGGGCCGGCTTTTCTTGTGCATCCCTGTCCCAAGGGACAATGTCTGTGGACATCCCTGCTCCGGAGCGGAAAGATGAAGGAACCGGGTACTATGGACTCTTTTATTCCATTGCCACCATGTTTGGGCCTGCAGTAGGGCTAGCGGTTTCAGCGGCATACGGATACCGAAATCTGTTTTTGCTTTGTATTGTAATTTTTATTGCGGAGATTGTGCTTGCATTCACCCTAAATTATGAAAAAAAACGGCATATCGTTTATACAGGCAAAACAAACAGTGGGGAAAAAGGAACACTGTTGGATCGGCTGGTGGAGCGGAAGGCCCTTCCTGCGGCATTTGTGGGCTTCTTTACCAGCGCAGCCTATGTTGTAGTAACAGCATTCATGGCTGTTTATGTCCGCTCCATTGGGATGAGCGGTACAGGAACCTTTTTTGCAGTAGTTGCAGCGTTCACATTTCTCGGACGTCTCATTTCCGGGCGGATGATTGCACACAAAAAACGTGTTTTAGTGCTTTTAATTGGAAATATTTTAATGGCCATTGGTATGGTATTTTTGGCGGTTATGACATCCACTTGGCAAATGATGCTGGGCGCTGTAATTTTCGGTTTGGGCGGGGGGTACGCCTGGCCGGCGCTGGCGATTCTAGCTGTTACCGATGCTGAGCCGAATCGAAGAGGTACTGCAAACTCCACCTATTATGCCGGTTATGATCTGGGGCTGGCTGCGGGCAGCCTTTTCGGAGGAATTATAGCGGACGCTGCCGGCTATCGAGTGCTCTGTATTGCCACGATGATTGTCTTCTTAATCGCAGCTGCTTTAACAATTCTTGCATATAAGGGGTGCTTTTGGGAGGAAATACGTCGAAATTTGCATAAATAATTCCTATGGAGTTGCAAATGCTATTTAAATTTTATGCTGGATAAATCAAAGGAATGACTTTATAATCATTATAATTACTGCTATCGAATTAAAGATTTGCAGTAGTAAAGGGCTTCGGTTGCTGATGTGTGCTTACACATTTGTAATGAAAGTTAAGGAGGAAATATCATGAAGAAAAAAATAATCAGTCTGCTGCTGTCAGCAACGATGTTGATAGGGGTACTTGCGGGCTGCGGTGAGCCGGAGGAGTCCACGGTACAGTCCGGTTCATCAGCTACTACAGCTGCAGTCAGTGAGGACGGTGTCAATCTGGTCTACGGATTGAACGGTACCTGGAGCAGTCTTCAGATCTGGAACGGGCCTACTACTTATTCCTGCATGGTGCAGGATGTTTTATTTGAGCCTTTGGCAAAGGCAGGACAGGATTCCCTGGAATACCGCAATGCATCTTCTATCGACGTGTCTGAAGATGGCACAGTATGGACCTGTCACTTAAATGAGGATGTCACATGGTCTGACGGAACACCTACCACGGCGGAGGACTGGGTTTGGACATTCCAACAGATGACCGATCCTACCTTTGGTACGTATGAAACCAGTTATGTCACCTGTATCCTTGCCGGCACTGATGACAGCGGTGTGCTGGTGGAGGGAGAAGAACTGGGAATGAAGGCGTTGGATGACTATACCTTGGAAATTACATTTAAACAGCCCACCAGCTTGGACGGCTTTTTCAGTTGGTATGGTTATTATTATCGTGCTCTGCCCAAGCATCTTTTAGAGGATGTTGCTCCAGCAGATCTGGCAACTTGTGATTTCTGGGAACATCCCATTGGAAACGGTTGCCTGCTGTATGTGGACGAGCCGGTTACTGGGCAGGAAATCACCTTTGAAAAGCGCGAAGGCTATTATCTGGGCGATGTGGCCTTTGATACTCTCACGTATCGAGTTGGATCTTCTGAGAATGCCACCAGCACGCTGCTTAACGGTGATGTAGATACTTTCTATAATATTACCGATTTAGATTCTCTTGCAGAGATGGAAAGTGCAGAAAATCTCCAGGTTAATACTTACGATAGCGGCGGAGAAATTGTAGAAATGTCCATCAACAATGAGAAGTTCAACGCCAATGTTCGCAGAGCGTTGAGCCTTGCTATTGATCGTGAGACGATGTGTGAAGCTTTGACCGCTGGCTATGGTGTTCCCAAGATGGACTCTGTGTCTGATTCCCCGGAGTGTCCGGGGCGCGATATCGAGGAGGCCAAACGCATTTTAGACGAAGAGGGCTGGGATTATAACTATGTCATTACTATCGTCTGTGGTACCTCCAGAGAAAACCAGGCGACAATTATCCAACAGAACTGGGCTGAGATTGGCGTCCAAAGTACAATCCGAACCGGGGAAACTGCTGCAAACTTTGCCGATGCCATGAATGGTGATGTAGATTGCTGCATTATGGCAAACAACCTGTCATATGCGGCAACTGTGGATTCCAGTATACTGGATCCGAGCAGCACTACTTATAGCCGAATCCAAGACAGCAAATACTATGATCTGTGTCAGGAAATCGACTTTGAGACTGATCCTGAAGCAAAACAGGCGCTGATCGATGAATATACGGAGCTGCTTCGGAACGAAGCCCCCTATATCTATCTGTATACGATTCCAAAAATTATAGTTAGCTCCAGCCGTGTCAGTGGTATTAAGGGAGGCACCGCTGACGATCCATGGGAGTGGACGATCAACAACTGACCTGACGATAGAGAGCTGGCAGCAGAGACGCTGTGCTGCCAGCTCATTTCGCTATTTTTGCCCTCTGGTTGGGGCGTCGATTAAAATAGCTGATATGTGAGAGGAGCCCTGTAATGGCGAAAAAGATATTAAAAAGATTACTTTTTGCTGTGATTACATTCTTTGTGTTGACATTTTTTGTATTTGCATTGTCCAACATGATGAAGGGAAATGCAGTGGATGCCCAACTTGCTGCGAACCCCCGTATGTCTCAGGAGACATATGAGGCGCTGCTGCATGAGCGGGGATTGGATCAGCCGATTCCTGTGCGCTATTGGGATTGGCTTTCAGATTTTCTTCAAGGAGATATGGGAACCTGTGAGCAGTTCAATATGCCTGTGAGCCAGATTCTTGCTGAACGGGTGGGACCAACCCTGATTCTCAATTTTACCGCGTTAGTCCTGGCAGTTATCATCAGCATCCCGCTGGGAGTTATGGCTGCATATAAGCCGTACTCAGCCTGGGATAACATATCTTCGGCACTTTCCTTTGTGGGTGCATCCATGCCGTCATTTTTGATGGGAATTTTGGGTGTATACATCTTTGCGGTAAAACTCCACTTGGTACCTACCCAGGGAATGTATTATGCCAATGCACCCCACACCATCGGGTCTTTGGCAATTCATCTGATTTTGCCTGCTTCCATTGGTGCATTTCAGATGATTGGCAGCATTTTAAAGCAAACAAGAGGTGCTGTGCTAGAGGTGCTAAATGAGGACTATATAAAAACCGCCCGTGCCAAAGGCGTGCGGGAGGTAGCTGTCGTGATTCGGCATGCACTCCGAAATGCATTGATTCCAATTATTACGATTATCGGACTGAATATTCCTTATGTAGTGGGAGGCAGCGTAGTGCTGGAAACGATATTTGCGTGGCCCGGTGTGGGCAGTTTTCTGATTACCAGTATCAATGCCAGGGATTTTGATCCGATTATGGGAGTTACCGTTGTGATTTGTGCAGTCGTCATGGTTACGAGTATTTTGCTCGATTTCGTCTATATGTTTGTAGATCCCAGAATCGCAAAGGAGAAGTAAACATATGAAAAAGCGCGTGAAAGAAAATGGCTTTTTGGCCTTTATGAGAAAATACGTGAAGCACAGAGTGGCTTTTGTTGCGACTATTGCGTTGCTTCTGGAGATATTGCTGGTGATAATTTTACCGCCCATTATGCAATTGGATCCGATTACCAGCGACTTTGCACATATGGCAGAGGCGCCTTCATCCCTGCATATTTTAGGAACAGATAAGACGGGGCGGGATGTGTTTGCCAGACTGATCTGCGGTGGAAGAGTTTCCCTGGTGGTTGGCATTGGGGCTACCATTGTGAGCCTGATTATCGGCGTGCCTTTGGGAGTTCTTGCAGGGTATTATCAGGGGTGGGTAGGAAATCTTATTATGCGAATTGTTGACATGTTCCTGTCCTTCCCGTCTATGGTTATTACCTTAGTGCTTATTGCGGTACTTGGACCATCTACATGGACTGTCGTTTTCGTTACTGGTTTTTTAAGTTGGATGCAGCACTGTAAGTTGCTCTATGGTTCTGTGGCAGGTGTCCGGAATAAAGAATATGTGGAAGCGGCTATTGCCATTGGAACTGGGGATTTTAAAATTTTGACAAAATATGTAATTCCCAATTCTATTTCTCCGTTGTGGGTGTCTATTGCGTTCACAGTCTCAACTTCTATTGTATTTGAGTCTTCCCTGAGTTTTTTGGGAGCCGGCGTTCAGCCTCCGGAGTCTTCTTGGGGTAATATTATTTATGCTGCCCAGAGCCTTTCTACTATGACGGATACACCATGGATCTGGCTTCCAGCAGGTCTTGTATTGTTGTTCACCGTAATTTGTATCAACCTGGTGGGCGAGGGTATCCGAGATGCACTGGATCCTAAGATGAAACGGAAGTGATTGCGTATGAGTGATACAATTTTGAAAGTAAAAGACCTGCAGGTGGACTTCCTTATTGGGAAGGAATCCCTGACAGCCGTTCATGATATCAGCTTTTCAGTAAAGCGGGGCCATACACTTGCAATTGTTGGAGAATCCGGGTGCGGGAAGAGCGTAACTGCGACAGCGTTGATGCGGTTGCTGCCAAAGGAAACCAGTAGAATTTCAAATGGAAGTGTGGAACTGAATGGCCGGGATTTGATGAAAATTTCTGAGAAAGAAATGCGTGAAATCCGTGGTAACAGAATGTCAATGATTTTTCAGGATCCCATGACCGCATTAAACCCGGTGCATACCATTGGAAAGCAGATGATTGAGGTATATCGAACCCACAGCAAAATTTCCAAAAAGGAAGCGTTTGAAAAGGGAACAGAAATGCTGGAGATGGTTGGAATTCCACTTCCACGTCAAAGGATGCTGGAGTATCCACATCAGCTTTCCGGCGGTATGCGCCAGAGGGTGATGATTGCCATGGCGCTGGCCAGCAACCCGGAGTTGTTAATTGCGGATGAACCTACCACAGCGCTTGACGTCACAATTCAAGCGCAAATTCTGGATTTAATGCGGAAACTTAAAGAAGAACTAAATACTGCGGTGATCTTGATAACGCATGATATGGGCGTTGTGACAGAGATGGCGGACGAGGTAATGGTGATGTATGCGGGAGAGATTGTGGAGTATGGAACATTACAGCAGATTTTTGATCAGCCCAGTCATCCCTATACAAGAGGGCTTTTAAAAGCGATTCCTAGATTAGACATGGACGATAGCGAAGAGCTGTTTGTGATTGATGGCGTGGTGCCGTCTTTGAATGAATATGGGTCAACTTGTCGCTTTGCAAATCGTTGTCCCTATGCTTGTAAGGAATGTAGCGAGCATACCATTGAACTTCAGGAGATCGCGCCTGGACATACTGTTCGCTGTGACCGTGCAGCCTATCTGAAGGAGGTGTGAGCATGAGGGAAAAAGAGCTCCTTGAAGTAAATGGACTTAAAAAATACTATACTACGTCGAATAATTTGAACCCTAAAAAGCGGAAATTATTGAAAGCTGTCGATGGGGTTGATTTCACATTGCATGAGGG
>CABRZL010000087.1 GCA_902475435.1 uncultured Eubacteriales bacterium
TCAGGGCGGTAAATATGGATGGACAACTGACCTGGATACCATCAAATGCTCTATCGACTGGCAGCTGGGTGCGCTGCAAACCGACTACATCGACTTCGGGTTTCTGCATTGTATTGACGAAAAAGCCGACTTTGAAAATGCACTGACAGGCGGCATTCTGGACTACATTTTACAGCTGAAAAAATCCGGAGTAGTACGTCATGTGGGCCTTTCCTCCCATACGCCAAGCATTGTGCACCAGGCGCTGGACGCTGGGATTCTGGATATGCTGATGTTCAGCATTAACCTGGCTTATGATTATGCTGGCGGTTCTGAGCCGAATTATGAAGCGGAAAGCTATGCAGTGGGCAGTGCGGCAGAACGGATGAATCTATACCGGCACTGTGAATCCAGCGGCGTAGCGATCTCTGTGATGAAAGCTTTCAGCGGCGGGCAGCTGTTAAGCGCTAAAACCTCTCCCTTTGGGCAGGCTCTGACGGAATACCAGTGTATCCAATATGCGCTGGATAAGCCGGGTGTGTTGACCGTTCTCCCCGGAATTCGCAATAAAAGGGACGTACAAAAAATCCTTGGTTTCTGTGAAGCATCACTGGAGGAAAAAGACTATTCGGAAATTGCCTCCTTTGTACCGCAGGATGCCGAAGGAGTCTGCGTGTATTGTAACCATTGTCAGCCTTGTCCAGCAGGGCTTGATGTGGGACTGATCAATAAATATTATGATCTTTCCGTTGCAGGAGATCATTTGGCCTACGAACATTACAAAAAACTGGATCGTAAAGCAAATGCATGTATTGCGTGCGGTCATTGCAATTTTCGCTGTCCATTCCATGTGGATCAGATGGCAAGAATGAAAAAAATCAATGACTATTTCGGCTGAACTGTTTTTAGAAAAGATATTCTGTAGTTGTTTTTTGCTAATGGTGGTATATACTGACATTTTAGACCTAAAAATTTTTGAAACATATTGACTTGGAGTTCAGACCAGGGCGTAAAATAGCAGAAAAGCCGTGGAAGTAGAAAGGAGGCAGCGCATGGATGTACATATTGGAGGATACCAAAGGATATTCGGCCGCCAGAGCGTGACGCGGCCCAGGAGGTTGGAGCTGACGGCCAACGCACTGAAGATAATTGCCATTCTGGCGATGACCGTTGATCATCTGGCGTGGATGCTGCTGCCATTGGAGAGCGTTTCCGGAGAGATCGCGCATACCTTTGGCCGCCTGACCGCCCCCATTATGTGCTACCTGGCGGCGGAAGGCGTGCACTATACCCGAGATCCCAGACGGTATCTTTTCCGGCTGTTTCTGTTTGCTGCGCTGTCTCATGTGCCCTATGTGCTGTTTTTTGACACAGAGTGGTATTATACCAGCATATTATGGGGTATGGCCTGGGGTGTTTTTGCACTGTGGCTCTGTGAAGATCCGGCCGTACCCCTGTGGCTGAAGCTTGGGATGATCCTGTTTGCCTGCTTCATGGCAGTCAATGCCGACTGGAATTATATCGCCGTACTCTGGATTGTGCTGCTGGGCCTGAGCCGTGGGAATTTTCTGCTGCAAACCGCAGTCCTGCTGGGCGTTGGCGCTTTGTATGCATTGCCGGATATCATAACGCAGGGCGGGCAATATGCATATCGCTTTGGTGTTGTTTTCACGCTGCCGCTGCTGGCGCGCTATAACGGCAAACGAGGCAGAAAAAACGCCTTGACCAAATGGGCCTTTTATTGGTACTATCCCCTGCATCTACTGCTGTTGGCAGTGATTCAGACGTTGTTTTTCTGAGGAGGACGTATGGAAAGAAATCATTTGAAATCAACACTGGGAACAATCGTCGTCCTTTCGTTCGTAATCCTGGCAACGCTGGGGCTGACAGGACTGGGACTGGCTCGCGTATTTGCGGCCGACAACACCGTGACGGAACAGGATCAGGAGGTCGATGCGGCTTCCGAAGATTCCATCCAGTCGAAAGACAATCTGCTGGGCCTTATTGCCCAGATCAACATGCCGGAGCTCTTTGGAAATTCCAGCGATACCTTTCAGGTGGACGGATATACCTTCTATTCCGTCAAAGTCCCGGAAGCGCTGGAACAGCTCTATGGAGAACCAACCTTCACGGTTTATCCCATGGAATGGGCCGATGTGGTAACGGAAGTAAAACAGACGCTGCGGGACAGCTTTGGGGAAAACTTTTTTATCTCCTACACCCAGATGCGTCCGGAGGTAATCGGATGTCTGGATGAACAATTTGCGGTTTTGATTGAAACGGTCTATTTGTTTACGGGCACGGAACGGGAAATTCGACTGGATGATTACACGCAATATCTGCTGACACATCTGACCAATCTCTCAGAGGAAATGACGTCGGATATCTACACAGTCTATAAGCATCTGCTGATTACCCGCGGACTGGAGGGGAGCCTCAACCGCAGCGGGTATGCCGAGGGGCTCTATTACTATGCGCAGACAGATCCGGATTGGGCCGACTATCCGTTCCCAAACGAAAACAGCGACACAGAGTATAACGACACCATGCAGGATCGTTCCTGCGGCGTTATGTCCTTTAATATGGTAGCGGCGACCTATCTCCATCACGAAGTGGACCCCACCGTCCTGGCCGACTATGCCGTGGAAAACGGATACCGTGTAGAAGCCCACGGCGTGGAAGACACCTTCTTCCATGTGGCGGCGGAATACTATGGGATTCCGGATCCGGTGATTTACTATGCGGAAGACGGGATTGACTGGGATTATATCATTTCTAAAATTACAGAGGACAACGTAATGGTCATTGTCCATGAGTACACCGGTCCCTTTACGTCCCGGCAGCACTATATGGTGCTGGAAGGATATGAGGTGATCGACGGCACCGGATATTTCCTGGTGGCAGATCCCTATGTGCTCCGGAGCCGATACAGCGGCTGGGATCAGCTTCTGGATCCGAACCGTGGAAATGACGGACTGATTTACGCCACGCCGGAAATCATTGCGGAAACCTGTTCTGCGGCAACGGTATTTGACGCAGATAAAACGGCATGGGATATGACGGCCCAAGCTGCTGCATCGGAGAATTTGCTGGTTGTAGAACCCGTGGAAGATACTGTCGGATGAAAAAGAAAGTATTCTATATTTTTGTCGGACTGGATATTGTGCTTTTTATAACGGCCGTGGTTGTGTTTGGCTATCTCTTTGCAGCGTTCCGGGAAACCAGAATAGAAAGCCAGGCCGCATCCCAGCCGCCGCAAATAAGCGAATCGGCGGTGGAAATGCTGTCGCCCAGTCCAATACAAACGCCGACCCCAACCCCGACGCCAACGCCGCAGTCCGTATATGAAACAGAACGGTTTCGCATTATCTACAATCCGCAGGAGCTGACCCTTACTGATCGCAGCGGGGAAACGGGACGCACGGCGATTACCCTGGCTGCTGCAGGTCAGGACATGCCGCGGCTGGACATTCAAATACTGGAAACGGAATCCCCGAGAATCAGCCAGGAAGACTTTGCGGTTCTGGCCCAGGCATCTGCGGCCGCTTACTTTGCGGACAATCCCGCCGAGATGACAGTCAGCAATCCGGTTATGGAAGAAAGCGCCTATCTGGCAGAACTTCAAATTGCAGCGTCGGATGTATCCCCCGCAATGGAGGCCCAGATCCGGTGGATACCGGGAACGGACTATGGCGTTTTGGCAGTCTGTCTGATTCCGCAGGACGCAGATCCGGCTTGGCTCCCGGATGCACTCTCCTCCCTGGTTGCCTCTTGAGCAGAAAGAAGAGGCGCTGAATTAAAAGAGAAGCTTCCTTGGTTTGTCCGCTTCTTGAAAAGAAAATAGTGTGGACGTTGCTCTCCCCATAGCCAATACCGGATCCAATCGTCGATTATGATGGCGGCCAAAGACAGACCAGTCCATGCAATCATAAATTGAGGGCAGATTTGACCAAGAATATTTCCGGGGACAGAACTGTAATCCCATATATCTAAACCCAGCCATACGTTAAGAATCAGACCTGCTGCAAATTCAACTGCTGTGACAAGGAGCGTACCGATGATACATTGCGTCACTAAGGGCATTTGCCAGGGCAACCATTCGTTCAGTCCGCCGAGAAGCAGGAACAAAATTCCGCCCAATATAGCCATAGTCCAATGTGTGTGTCCACGCCAAAGTATCTCGATTGTTGCATAGCATGATGCACCAATTAAAAATAAAATGATTCCCTTGTTGAGCTGCTTTATTATTTTCATAGAGTTCCTCCGATCTTATATGTTTGTCAGGAATTTCATTTGTTTTACTTAGAAAAATGAGTGAAAATGCGAACTGGTCTTGATATTCTTCTTAAATGGCGAAATAATAAGATATAACTTGGACAAAGGAGAATTAGCATAAAAAATCAGTGCAAGGAACCAATTTAAGGGAACAATTGTGGATATTCAAAGAAGGAGCGGTCAATGGCATTGTAAAGATTGATATTGGCGGTGGGAATATTGTATCTTCCACCATTTCCATGAATGCGATCCGCGAACTTGGCTTGCCGGTAGGAAAATCCGCGTATGCGATTATTAAGGCTACTTCAGTCATGGTTGGTATTGAAGAGTAAAATTTTTCTGGCCGCTCCAGACAGGGCGGCCATTACCAACAGTATTATAATTATGTGTTTTCATGAGATTTAGAATTACATAAATAATTTTGGGAAATCTATATGATTAAAAAATAAAAAAAGACTTGCATTTTACAAAAATCTGTTGTATTATATTAAAGCTCTAGTGAGTGAGCTATCCGGGTGTGGCGAAGTTTGGTATCGCGCTTGAATGGGGTTCAAGAGGCCCCGAGTTCGAATCTCGGCACTCGGACCAAAAGCACTGAAAACAAAAGTTTTCAGTGCTTTTTTCTTGTACAAGTAAAGTGAGCGCTCCCGGAAAAATATCATTTACAGAGCGAGCCGGGAGCCTTACCCCGGCCGCCTCCATAGGAACGAATAAAGCGAGGTAATCAAGAATTGTTTTTACAGGAGGGATGAACATGGCAAATATTATCGGAATAGATGTCAGCTATGCTAACGGGACCATAGACTGGTCGAAGGTCAAGGCGGCTGGAATCTCCTTTGCAATCATCCGGGGCGGCTATGGACGCTACCAGGTTGACAGCCAATTTGAGAATAATATCACCGGTGCGCTGGCGCAGGGGATTCCCGTGGGAATCTACTGGTTTTCCTATGCGCTGGATGTGGCCGGGGCCAAAGCGGAAGCGCAGAAATGCCTGGAAACCATCCGGGGCTATGATGTGAAGCTTCCAATCTTTTTTGATTTCGAGTATGACACCATCCGCTATGCAGAGGATAACGGCGTCACATTGGGGAAAACGGCCTTTAATACGCACACGGTTGCCTTCTGTGAGGCCATCAAGGCGGCGGGGTACATACCGGGAGTCTACTATAACCTGGACTATTACAATCGGTTTGTGGAAGAATCTCAGCTTGGAGAATATGTTACGTGGTATGCGCAATATGCCTCCGGCCCCAGTATTTCGGACTATGATATCTGGCAGTATTCCAGCTCCGGAACCATCCCCGGTCTGAGTGGAAGATTTGATATGAACCAGCTGAAAAATACTGATCTGCTGGGATACAGCGGCCCCACAGGCTGGCAGAAGAACGACACTGGCTGGTGGTATGTCCATGAGGATGGCAGCTACACTACAAATGGCTGGGAGGCCATTGATGGCAAGTGGTATTATTTTGACAAGGAGGGCTATATGTTGGAAAATGCATGGGTGTTTGACAATGGAAGCAGTTACTACATGGGTGCAGACGGCGCAATGGTGAAAAATAAGACGCTGAAAATTGGCGCAGACGGTAAGCTGCTTCCCGCCGGAGGGTATTACTACAAGCTCAGCGATGTAGATAAACAGTATCGTGAAACGCTGGATCAGCTGATTACCAAAGGCGTCCTGAAGGGCAGGGAAGGGACCGGGGAGGACCTGGTACTGGATATGAGCGAGGACGCGGTGCGGCTTCTGGTTGTGCTGGATCGGGCCGGTGCTTTCGGAGAATAAAAAAAGTATGGGAGGGCGTGTTGCCCTCCCATGTTCCATTTCTGAGTCGATTTAATTATGATTTACTGGACTTTTGTTATTCAAACAAGTTAACCGATAGATAGCGTTCTCCGGTGTCTGGCAAAATGACTACTATATTTTTTCCCTTGTTTTCAGGGCGCATAGCCAATTCTCTGCTTGCCCACAGTGCAGCCCCAGAGCTGACACCTACCAGCAGCCCTTCAGACCGTGCCGCTTGTCGGCAAATCTCATAGGCGTCGTCGTCTGTGACAGGGATGATCTCGTCAATGAGAGATTGGTCAAGGATATCAGGAATGAAATTGGCGCCGATGCCCTGGATTTTGTGCGGGCCGGTTTTCCCTTGGCTAAGTAATGGGGATGCGGCCGGTTCGACTGCGACAATTTTACAGTTTGGATTCCGGGCTTTCAAAACCTTTCCGTTTCCGGTAAGCGTTCCGCCGGTCCCGACAGCCGAAACAAAGATATCCACTTTCCCATCCAGATCTCTGAGAATTTCCTGTGAGGTGGTTTTAACATGAGCTTCCACATTGGCAGGATTGCTGAACTGGTCGAGGATGACCGAGTTCGGATTTTGTGTGTGCAGCTCATTCGCCTTTTCAACGGCGCCTTTCATTCCCAAACTGGCTGGAGTAAGCACAATTTCAGCGCCTAGGGCAGAGAGCAAACTGCGTCGTTCCTTACTCATGTTTTCAGGCATGGTCAATACTAGCTGATAGCCTTTGATAGCAGTAATATACGCAAGGCCAATACCGGTGTTTCCAGAGGTAGGTTCAATGATGACGGTGCCTTCGCGAATACTTCCATTGGCCTCGCCCGTTTCGATCATGGAAAGCGCTGCCCGATCTTTTACGGAACCAAGGGGGTTGAAATACTCCAATTTGGCAAAGATGGGAGCGGAAGTGTTCCATTTGCATGCAAGCCGTTTTAATTCCAATAATGGCGTATTTCCGATGAGATCGGTTAAGCTTTGATAGATATTCATAGATACACTCCTTATCAGCGATTATGTTTACAACAATACCGCAATTTTGTAATGATGTCAACTGGAACGAAAAGACAGGCTCCTTATAAAATCCGTAAAAGTGTAATGAAAATGTATTACGGGAAGATAACGCATAGTATGTTAAGCAAATTTCCGTTTTTTAATCGTCGGAACGGAGCGTTGGCTATTGACAAGTTAGGAGAAAAGAGCTATATTGAGATTAGACATGACTAACTCAAAGCTGTTAAAGGAGAATTGGTATGATTCAAATTACGTTAGAAATAGATGGGATGATGTGCGGCATGTGTGAGGCGCATGTCAACGATGCTGTACGAAGAGCATTTCCTGTGAAGAAAGTAACGTCGTCGCACAGCAAAGGAGAAACAAGTATTATAGCAGAGCAGGATATTTCGGATCAAGCATTGAAGAATACCATCGGAAAGACCGGGTATCGGGTGTTGTCCATATCTCGGGCGCCATATGAAAAAAAGGGATTGTTTTCAAAATTTCGAAAGTAGGATTGATATGGATGTTTTGTTATGTTTTTTAGGCGTTATTGTAGTGTTGAAGTTCATTCATCTTGTGAAGCGGATTTGTAGTGGAAAAGCAACATTTTGGAGGTCCATACCGGAATTTGCGGTTTTAGCCGTCGTATTGACTGTTTGTTCATTATACTAAAAATTGGGCGTGAACATGCTTGACCAGAAAGAGACAAATGTCCCCTTTCCTTCTGCTTCGATTTGTGATAGAATAGAAACAGGAGGGAAAATCCTCCATAAAGCTGAGAAGGAGCTGAACGCTATGGACGTTAAGTTGAATGAGAAAAAATGTACTGTAAATCCGGATACCAAAGCGTATGCCCTAAAAAAGGTCAATAAACTGGAGCGATACTTCAAAGGAGACGCTGAAGCTACAGTCACTTTTCGTATAGAGAAGAAAAATTGTCGTGTAGAACTCACAGTTCATGCCAGCAGCATGTATTTTCGTGCTGAGGAAACCACTACGGATATGATGGCTTCGATTGATGCGGCGATTAACTCAATTGAAAGGCAGATTCGTAAAAATAAAGCCCGGACGGGCACAACGAAAAGGAGCTTCGCG
>CABRZL010000088.1 GCA_902475435.1 uncultured Eubacteriales bacterium
ATCAACTGTTCTGCAATTCCCCGGGATCTTCTGGAGTCGGAACTGTTTGGCCATGAAAAGGGAGCTTTCACCGGAGCCGCAGCCATGAAGCGCGGAAAGTTCGAACTGGCTGCCGGAGGCGTACTATTGCTGGACGAGATTGGAGAAATGGATCTCAGTCTTCAGAGCAAGCTGCTCCGGGTTTTGGAGGAGCGGGAATTTGAGCGTATCGGTGGCACCCGTACCATCCCATTGACCGCGAAAATCATTGCCTCCACAAATGAAAATCTCAAACAGATGGCAGCGAAGAAACAGTTCCAGCAATGGACCCCTATTATCGGCTAAGCGTCTTTGAGATCAACATCCCGCCTTTAAGGGCCCATAAACAGGATATTCCCAAACTCATTGATCACTTTCAGCGATTAGACCATTTAGACTTGGAATTCACCTAGGACGCTCGAGACATGACGTTCCACTATAACTGGCCAGGCAACGTCCGGGAACTTCGAAACATACTCACTCGTTTGCACTTTCTCTATCCAAATACTGTTATCGACCAACAGCATATCTACAACGCAACCGGCGAGATGTTCCATCTGGTGCAACTGGAGGATTACCATAGCGGGGATGAAATGCCACCGCCCACACAGGCTCAGGCGCACTATGACCAAGAGCGCCTCTGCCCCATCCATGATTCCATCTTCCACTGCGTCTACCCAGGAGGATCTCCCTACTCTCGCGCAACTGGAGGAAATTTACATTCGTGCTGTACTATCCTCTGGCAAAAGTCTTTCTGAGGCCGCCCGAATTTTGGGCATCAGTCGTTCCACTCTATATGGAAAACTGAAAAAATACGGAATTTCCTAAATACTTGCTCTGTCCCGAAATATTGGCATCAAACTTGCTAGAATCTTGGTTAGAACAAATTCAGGAGGTTATGTTATGTATCAAAATGTACTGAGTCCCTGGGCTCAGATAGACCAGTCCCATTTATACGGCCTGAGTCCTCGTCTGGACACTTTGAATGGCAAGACAGTGGGGATGTTTGGGGACTTTATGAACACCGCCACCTTCATGCTCCAGGTTGTGGAAACAGAAATACAAAAACAGTACCCAGAGGCCAAGTTCTCCCATTTCCGCTATATGACTGAAACAACCGATATTGCAAAAGACCAGGAAGTGGCCGAAGACTTTCATCATTGGTTGGACGGAATCGACTGTGCTTTAGTATTTTATGGTTCCGTACCATCCAGTTCCCTGTTTTTAGGCTATAATGCGGCCTACATTGAAAAGCAAGGTAAACCCGTGGTCATGGCGGTGGTCCCCCGCACTTATTCTGCCGGCGTTCGGGGTGTTAAGGCCCGCTGTGTACCGGGACTGCGGATTGTCCAATACATGCCCCGAGTTCTGGACATTTTCGGTCACTGTGATGTAGAGACCATGAAACAGAATATGGGAGACACCACGGGGCCCTTTGTAAACGAGCTCATTGCAGGCCTGACTGCCCCCTTAACCCAGGAGGAGCGTCATCCTACCCCTGCCAGCCAAGATTTGGCCACCGGAACTTTCTCCGGAACAGCCGAGGAGATTCAAGCTCTATTTTACCAAAACGGTTGGACCAACGGCACTCCCATCGCCATTCCCACCCGGGAGGCAGTGGATGAAATGCTACAGGGAACGGACTACCCCGCCGACTATGTTGTTGCAAAAATTCCACCTATGATGGGCCAGGCCACCGTAGAGAAGATCGCCGTCAATGCCGTCATGGCTGGTTGCCTTCCCACCTATCTGCCGGTTCTAATCGCTGCGGTTCAAGGTGCCATGGATCCGAAAATCTATCTGGAAGGCTGGTGTTGTTCCCAGTCCACCTGGGGACCTGTGCTAACCCTCAGCGGCAAAATCACCAAAGATATTGGGTTTAATACCGCCGACCACGCTCTAACCCCCGCTTTTAGGGCCAATGCCTCCATTGCCCGAGCCTTTGGCTATATCATGATGAACATCGGCGGCGTGCGCCCTGGTGTGGAGGATCTCTCCGAAATGGGCCACGAATTTCGCCAAGGCTTTTGTATGGGAGACGATCCAGACTCCAATCCATGGAAGCCCCTGCATACAGACTTTGGATTTGATGAAGCGGACAGTGCCGTTACCATGTTCTGGCCCCAGGAACATCGGGCTCTGAAAGCCGGTACCATCGAAGGTTATCTTACGGAGCTGTGCAAAATCTCACCTTATGGATGGGATCCGGGTATGGCCATCGTTATGACGCCCCAGTGCGCAAAGCTTTTTTCCAACGCAGGCTGGACCAAACAACGAATCCTCGACTATATTGTGGAATACGGCCGTCGTCCTGGAAGTGAAGTGGACATCCAATGGTTGGTGGGTAACAACCATCCACCGAAAACTGTGGATCTTCCCGTAAATCCCGCCCATGCCACCCGGATTTTCTGGAGCACTGAACATATGTTTATCACCGTGGCCGGAGGAAATGCCGGAACTATGATGACCGTATATGATGGCGGCGGCGATCATGGCGGTCCGTCCTGTGCCAAAATTGAATTACCAAAACATTGGGATGCACTCGTGGCCAAGTACCCACCTCAAAAGCCCAATTACATCGCATATTGAGGAGGTTCCACCATGAATCCCTATCCAAATTTACTCTCTCCCAAAAAGTGGGGAATCTCCTATTTAAAAACCATATATTTACGGACCTCAGCGGAGTCCATGCACTCCAACACGGGGAACAGTCCTTTCAAGAGACAGTCATCACCCACTTTGCAAATCGCGCCTGTGGCGGTGCGGCCATGGTCACCTGTACCGGCGTGCAGATCAACCCCAACATAGAGTCCGACGGAAACCACCTCCATGTGAATCACTATACGACCGAAGAACTGCGGAGCATCTATGAACTGGCAGCAAGAGTCCATCATTATGGAGCCGTGGCCTCTATGCAGCTGACGATCAGTACCGCTACGATCAGTACTATGCAGTAGGAACGGGCTTGAAAAAGCTTGGACGAGACAGCGTGGAAATGCCCCGGGAGATCATTAAGTAAAAAATGTTTGCTGATGCAGCAGAGATTGTCCAAAAAGCTGACTTTGATATGTGCATGCTGCATTTCGGCCACGGCGGCGAATGGTCGCAGTTCCTGTCCAGGCGCTATAACCACCGCACAGATGAATTTGGCGGCTCTCTGGAAAATCGTGCCCGATATCACATCATGATTATCGATGAAATTAAGAAGCGCTGTGGAAAAAACTTCCTCATTGAGTTGCGTTTTTCTGTGTCTGAGGTGGATCCGGAGGGTATCGCTGTGGCCGACAGCATGGAATTTGTCAAGTTGCTGGAGGACAAGGTGGATTTACTCCACTGCTCCTGCGGCATGAACACCGCTCGGTATTTTACCACTACACATCCCTCGGGCTTTCTGCCGGACACGCCTAACGTCAAGTATGCCGAGGTCATCAAGAAGTCTGGCGTGAACATTCCTGTAGTGGCCATCGGGGCCATTCAGAATCTGGAACAGGCTAAGGAAATTATTGCCTCCGGCAAAGCTGACTTTGTCTCTATTGCCCGGGGCGTCATTGCCGAACCCGAATTGGCAAAAAGGCCTATGCGGGCCAAGGCGAAGATGTGCGGCCCTGCATCAAATGCTTTAAATGTCACGACGGTGCCTGCTATTATGACCACTTTATTTGCTCTGTGAACCCCATTATTGGAATTGAAGATAAATTGAATCAGTACATTCTCCCGACAAAAGGAGGTAAGCGTATCTGTGTTGTGGGTGGCGGCCCAGCGGGAATGCAGGCAGCAATTTATCTCTCAGACCGTGGACATCAGGTGACTCTGTTTGAAGCGAAAAACCGTCTGGGCGGGCAGCTCAACTTTGCCGACTACGCTGAGTTCAAGCGCGATCCAGGCCGGTTTAAACAGTATCTCATTACCCAGGTGACAAAACGCGAAATTACTGTAAAACTCTGTACTACTGCTACGGCGGAGTTACTTGCTGCTGAAAATCCGGATCATCTCATTCTGGTCTTGGGGGCAGAGACGTTGGAAATTCCAATTCCCGGCACAGAGCAGACCATGAAGTCCCCGGACGTATTCGGCCATGAAGATACCCTCGGTCAAAACGTCGCCATCATTGGCGGTGGACAAGTAGGGGTTGAAACGGGCATCCATTTGGCTCAGAAAGGCAAAAATGTTACCATTCTGGAGATGCAGAATAAAATCGCTCCCGACGCCTGTTTCACCTATAAATGGGCCATGGATATCGAGCTACAGGAACGAAAAAACATCCGCTGCATTACCGGCGGCCGATGTACCGGTGTTACCAAGGATGCTGTCACATATGTAGACAAGAACGGAAGACCGCAAAGGCTGCCGACCGACAATGCAATACTGTGCGTGGGCTTCAAGGCAAAACTCCAGACAGCGGAGAATCTGATTCTCCCTGGTGTGCCATTCACCCTCATCGGCGACTGTAAGCAGGTAGGTACAGTTCAACAGGCTGTCCGCAGTGCCTTTGATATTGGGACCACTTTATAACCCCGGAATTTGTGCCGATTCTTTCTTGATTTCTCCTCCTTCCTAATTAGGGGCTCGCCGTCTGGAATGCCGGTGGACTCCTGAAGTTGTCAAAATATGTTTTCTGTTTTTTATAATTTGCCTCAACATCTGCACGAAAATAGAACATAGTAAATGATTCTATGCAGAAACTGTATGAAATCAAAACATGCTTGGAGTAGGCAGTTGTTTGGCTCGCAGGAAAATATTTCCTACATAGTCACCCGGTTTATAAGGAATTTTCTCTCCGTTGACAATTAGCTCCACATCACAGCCGTCCGGCGTTCGGATTTCAGAGGTTTCATCTACATGGAAAGCGGAAAGATAGTTGTGCCCTATAATGGTCCATTTAGTTCCGTTCTTTAGTGTTACAATGATACTGTTGTTCACCACCGGACAGGGGGGTATCGTAGACCTGATAGATCCCCTTCCGATTAGAACCTGAGATTTTTTACCGCGTGCTGAGCTCTGGAGGCGGAAATAACCCCCTCCAACTTCACGTTATCCAGTGTTAAAACCAAATTAATGGGGTAACTTTTTCTCTGTACAGGCGGTCTTCCCATAGGGGGATTTCCAACGGGTTTATTACCAACACTGCTCGGATCTCCAGACTCATCTGCATTTGGTTTGGGCATATTAGGCATCATCATCGGCTTTCTGGCATTGGTAATACCGTTGTAGAAATCGCCGTAAATGGTCATATTCTTGAAGGTTGCTTGCAAGTCAGTGCACCACTTCTCCTGTTCAAATCCCCAGATAGACACAGGGTAGTATTGTGCTTTGGTCACATCGTTGGCTGGATCTTTTACTGGGATTTCCGTGTCCACTTCCACCTCAGGCCTCAAAGCCAGGGTCGTCAGAGTCACAAACATCTGGAGAATCACCCGGTTTCCAACACAGCGTTTTCACAGTAGATATTTGGAAAGCAACTCCGAGCAATAAACGTGGAGCGGCCAGAACGAATGGTGGAATCCTTTACCACAAGTTTTCCGCCTTGATTGCTCTGCCACATCACACCGAAGCGTCCTCCAATGATCTCGGAACCACCTATGAATAATTCTCCACCGGCCAGTTCGTTTGCCACCTTGTAGGCCACATCGGGAGCGTACATCCGCGTATGATCAAAGATATTGGAACAATCTCCACTGGCATAGGAGCCATAGCCATGCCGCCCTGTGATTTCCACATTGCAGTCTTTGGCATGGATTCGGGTTTTAACAGGTCGCCAATCCTTTGGCGCGGAAATATTATCTGTGGATAGCACGCCCCAACTGTCCGACTGGACGACACATCTCTCCAAAGAGATGCTGGAATCATTTTGGACATTGATGGCTCTGGTGGTACCCCATCCGCCGGAAATATAGGTCATGCAGGCCTTTCCGGGACGGATTTTGTGTACTGCCTGAATCTGTTCCGGCGTCCCTCCAATGCAAGAAATCTCTGAATCCTTTATCGTCATCGTCGCAGTACCGCCGGTGACAATTGCGTCGTTGCGGATGCCCTGATTTTGGATTGTCAAATGGGTAAACTCAGTCCGGCTGTCACCGCCGGCCAAAATGCCGCAGCCCAGCCCCTTTCCGTCGTCCACAGAGTGTCCGGTATTCTCGATGGTAAGGTTTCGGACCTTGTACCTGCCATCGGTTATAATTAGATTGTTAAAGCACTCCCCTTTGGAACGGATGATACCTCCGGTCACAATCCCATTTTCTACATTCCCATCTACATATGCCGCATTCGCAGCATTGGATTCTGGACCGTCCTTACCCAGTAGCAGGGCCGTCCGGTACTCGGTTGGAGGATCCGTAGGTTTTTTGTGCATTCCTTGGATAGGCGCAGGAATATAGTCTGTTACAGCAAGCACGATCTCTCCCCGGTAATCCCCTGGTCCACCTCAACGCCATCCACAATCATGGTCAGGAGTTTCCCCTCCGGTGGAAGAAGCTTCCCCTCGGGACCGATGGTCAAATGGGAAAGCGTCATGGATACCATTATGGAATGCGCGGTTTGAATCTTCATAGTCTTACCTCATTTCATATAAGTCTAATTATGTTGTTGCAAGTTTTGTGCTATATTTCCGTTCTGGAACAAAACTTGCTAAATCATAAATATCTACAAGCTATAAAAGGAGGTCAATCATGACATATCTTTTGAAAAACGCACGTCTGCTCGATGCCTATTATAATCAGGAACCCATAGATGTTCTGGTGGAGGACCAACATATTCGAGCTGTTGGCACAAACCTTCCAGCGGCCGATCAGGAAATTGACCTGACGGGCTATACTCTTTTGCCAGGATTCATAGATGCCCATGTACATGTGGCCATCTATGACGACGCCTTCCGTTCGGAGTCTGTGACAGCCTGGGCTTATAATGGTGTAACTACGGTGCGAGAATTAGGTATGCTCAGCGTACTGCCCCAGGCTGATTATGCCAAATGGATCCGCCAAAACAACGAAAATCCTAAAACTGCCAAAGTCATTGCCACTGGCAAATATATTGACGTAGCCGGAGGTTACGGTGCTGGTCCGAATCCAAACCGCCCGGTTGGCAATCTCATCACTACCGTGGATCAAGCCGAGAACGCCGTCAAGGAAGCCTACAACTTGGGCTTTCCCGGCATTAAAATTGGAATCCACGACGACCGTATGGACACCGCGCCTCACTTAAGTCAGGAGATGGCCGCCGCCATCTGTCGGCAGGCAGCTTCCCATGGCATGTGGGTTGCCGCCCATATTGGAAACTGTAAAGGCGCTCAGTTTATGCTAAACACTGGCGTAAGAGAATTGGCCCATACTCCTGGCGACCCAATGCCACAGGAGCTGATTGCGTATATGGTTTCCCATGGTGTGGTTATGGATACCACGGTGGGAGATCCAAACAAAAAAATGGCTCCACCACCTCCCGATGTTGAGATGGGTCCGCCGCCCGATATGGGAAAAAGTTTTGACCCATCTCAAATGGAGGAAGAACGGCGGGAACGGCGCCAAATCATGATTGACAATCTGCGCCGGTATTACCAGGCCGGCGGAAAAATCGTGCTGGGGACAGATCTGATCCACAGCCAAGACTTTTCCAAGGACGCTGCAATCCCTATCGCAGAACTTCGGGCTCTCATTCAGGCTGGGCTGTCGCTTCAAGAGGCCATTCAGGCCGGTACTATCTCCGCCGCCGAAGTGGTTGGCACAGGCTCTGAAGAAGGTCGTATTGCAGAAGGCTTTTTGGCAAATTTAGTGGCAGTTCCGGGTAAAGTGGACACTTCCTTTGAGGCCCTAACCCACGTTAAATTGGTTATGCACAACGGAATCATAATCCGCAATGAATTATAGTAACGGCCTTGGAAGCATATTATTTTCCAATGTCTGAACACGACAGCGACTCCATCGTATGCCGCGGCAGAGAGGCCTGACGCTCTAATTCTGGCTGTGGGTTCCAATCCTATTGTACCATCCTCCCGGCATACATGGAAAAAACGTGGTAGTCGTCAACCGCTATTATTGGGAGTCGGATCGAATTGGGAATTCTGTGATAGTCCTGGGCAGAGGAC
>CABRZL010000089.1 GCA_902475435.1 uncultured Eubacteriales bacterium
AGCACACTTGAAAAATCACGAATCGATGCTGCACCACCACAGGCTATAACCGGAATGCTAACAGCTTGGACAACTTTTTCCACTAAATTCAAATCATAGCCGTTCATGGTTCCATCCCGGTCAATAGAGTTCAAAAACAGTTCTCCGGCTCCTGCATTCTCTGCCTTCATCGCAAGTTCTTCCGGACTTTTCTTTACTTTTTCCGTTCCGTCTTTTATATAGCAGTCATATTTTTGCAGCAGATTTTTCTTTACGTCGATTCCAACAACAATACTCTGTGAGCCAAATTTAGCCGCTGCCTCCGTTACAAGCTGTGGATTCTGAACAAACGCTGTATTTATGATCACCTTTTCAAAGCCAATATAGAAGAGTTTGTGTATCTCTTCCATGTTCGTGATTCCGCCGCCATAGCTCAAAGGCATAAACGCCTCCGACGCAATCTCCGTCAACAGCTCAAAATCAGGCCCGCTTCCCTCTTTGGAAGCGTCAATATCCAGCAAGCACAGCTCATCTACGCCTTTTTCATTAAAAATTTTTACGGCGTTGATCGGATCCCCCAAATAGTTTCCATTTTGGAATTTTATTGTTTTGACAAGTCCACCGTTATGAAGCAGTAAACTTGGAATCAGCCGCGGTCTACGATACACTCGTTCAGCACTCCTTTACAAAGCTTCGGAGGAGCGCCATACCAAACTGGTGACTCTTCTCCGGATGAAATTGTGTCCCCCAAACATTTTCCCGGTGTACTGCCGCCGCGAATTCCACGCCATAATTACAGGTCAATAAAACATCCTCCGGCTGCTGGCAAATCGCATAATAAGAATGGACAAAGTAAAAGCGGGGCTTCTCCGGCAAATTCTTTGTCAGGGGATTTTCCAAATCATGCAATTTTACACGGTCCCACCCCATGTGCGGAACCCGCAGGTTCGGATTGCCTGCCGGAAACCTTTCACAATGGAAATCCAAATAACCAAGTCCGGGTAATTTTCCCTCTGTACTGCCCATTCCCAGCATTTGCATTCCCAGGCAAATGCCCAAAAGCGGCTTTTTCTTTACTAAGATCTCCGTTCGGAGCGCCTCCTGCATACCGCTTTCACGCAACTGGGACATACCAAAGTCAAAAGCGCCCACGCCAGGCAGAATCAACCTATCTGCCTTTGCAAGTTCCTGCGGCTGACAAATGCGGCAGGAGCTCTCTCCAATTTTTTTCAGCATATTTTGGATGGATCCAAGATTTCCAGCTCCATAATCAATGATTCCTACCATCGGCAAGCTCCTTTTCTCTCTGCCACACCATGACAGCTTCCTTTTATTGAGAGCATCATGTCCTAAGGATTGTCTCATACAGGGCCAACAGTTTTTGCTCCTCTACCCCCCAGTTAAACTCCTCTTTTACCGCCCGGCGGCCATTTTCTCCCATCTGACGAGCTTCTTCGGGATGGTCCAGCAAATAGCGGATCGCTTCGGCAATTTCATCTACGTTCTCAGGGTCCACACAGATGCCACACTGATACCGATTTACAAACTCTTTCCAGAGGGAAAAATTTGTACAAATTACTGGCAGTCCTGCAGCCATTTCTTCAAAAATTTTTGTATTCCCCATGGTGCCATTATGCCAATCTGTGTTTCTGCCTGGTCGAAGCAGAGCAAGGCCTACACTGCAATGGGCCATTTGCTGGGCTACCTCTTTGTGTGGAATTTTTCCAAGGAAATCCGTTTGTGCCCAGCCCGGTAGAGCTCTCAGACGATTTATATATGCATCATCAGTGATTCCGCATAAGGTATAGCGGCATTCTGGAACCCGTACCAAAGCATTGAGAATGTTCTCATGCATCCACTGCTCTGTAACTCCTCCAGCAAAAAACAGCCGTTTTTCGGCAAAGTCGGATACTGGATGTTTTTCATCCCACATTGGATAATTGGCTACCAAAACAGTGTTAGGATTAAATTGTTTAAAATACGCAGCAATATGTGGAGATACAGTAATTATGGACTCAATTTTTTTGCAATTTATTTCCTGATAGCGTCGATACCAACGATACACCCCTTTACGAACGGGAACAGGCAGCCATGTCTTTTCCATAATCGCCTCTGCAGTATGTTCATGACTATCAAAAATCACTTTTTTCCCTTGCTTTTGGAGTTTCACCCCATATGGAAGCAACTCTGGATCATGAAAGTGATAGACATCCGCATTTACGCGCAAAGCCGCTTGATAAACTTTTTTGGCAAAAGAGGTCATACGGCTCAGCCGTCCACCGGATGGCTGCCCCACTCCCACAATATGAACGCCATTTTTTTCATAGCTTTCTCCCTGCTCCACCAGGTATACATCGTACCCAGCCTTGGCCAGAGAGACACACTCTTTCAGGAAGATACGCACGTCCTCCGGCAGATGGACACTGGTCATGTGACAAACTTTTGTCATACGAAATACTCCTTCATGATCTCCACGATTTTTTCCGCACTGTGTCCATCCCCAAAGGGTCGATACGCCGGATCAAACGCTACAGTCTCAGACAGCTTTTCCAAAATATCGGACTTTTCCGGCTTTGCCAGCAAATTGCAGCCATGCACCATAGTTTCCGGCCAGACCACAAAATCCAGCACGGTTACGCAGGGCTTTTTCGCAAAAAAAGCCTCCCGCTGTACACCGCCGGAATCGGTGACGACCTTCTTTGCCCGATTTACCAACGAAATGGATGTTTTGTAACCTACCGGTTGTGTCAAAACCAGGTTTCGATATCCATATGTCTGCTGCAACCGCTGGGCACGCTGGTGGTTACGAGGATGAACGGGATAGATCGTCGGCGCATCCAAGGTCTCCATGGCCTCAAAAATTTCCCGCAGCTTCTCATCGGTATCGGTATTCTCCTGCCGGTGACAGGTCATATAATAGAACGTCTGCGGCATGGTAATGGGGTTCCCTGCAAAGTCCGTTATTTCCTCCAATTCAGATCCATCCAACCGTTCTGTGTAATAACAGAACGCATCGTACATAGGATCACCCACCACAGTAGCAGTATTCCCCAGTCCCTCCCGCTCCAAAAAGTGCAAACTGGACTCGGTGCAGGGCAGATTGATCGTTGACAGGTGATCGGTTACAATTCGGTTGACTTCTTCCGGACTTTCCAGAGTACCAAGGCGATTTCCCGCCTCCACATGGCATATGGGAATATGCAGCTTGACCGCCGCCAGCGCCGCCGCCAATGTAGAGTTGGTATCGCCGAACAGGAGCACCATATCCGGTTTCTCCTGCATAAATACCTCTTCCAGCTGAATCAGCATCTCTCCGGTCATTTTCCCGTGAGTTCCCCCGGAAATACCGAGATTATAGTCTGGCCTGGGGATTTCCATTTCCTCAAAGAATACATCCGACATATTGTGATCGTAGTGCTGGCCGGTATGGATCAAAATCTCCGAAAAATACTTTCTCAGTTCTCTGGAGACCACTGCCAGCTTAATAAACTGCGGTCTGGCTCCCACAACAGAACAGATCTTTTTCACTTAGAGCACCTCAATATTGGTACGGTTCACAATATTTTTGGTGACGTTCTTGCAGTCAAATACAGGAACTCCCGCATTTGCGACCATTTCATAATCCACATTGGTATGAGCCGTTGTAATCGTAATCAGATCATAGCCACGAAGCACTTCGTGACTGATGGCTGGAAGCCCCTCATGCCACTGGCCCGCTTCCTTATATTTCGGGACAAAGGGATCATAGTAGTCCACCAATGCACCGGTCTTCTCAAACTCCCCAATGACGCGAATGGCGGGGCTCTCCCGATAGTCGTCGATGTCCTGCTTGTACGCCACGCCCAGCACCAGCACCTTTGCACCATTCAAGGCCTTTTTGTACCGGTTGAGAATCTTGCCGGCCCGTTCCACCGTATACTCCGGCATACGGTCGTTGATCATCATAGAGGCCTCGATCATAGAGGTATGGAACCCGTACTCCCTCGCCTTCCAGCTGAGATAATAGGGATCCAGCGGGATACAGTGTCCGCCCAACCCGGGGCCGGGATAAAACGCCTGGAAACCATAGGGCTTTGTCTTTGCCGCATCAATGACTTCCCAGATATTGATTCCCATCTTGTTGCACAGGATGGCCAGTTCATTCACCAGACCGATATTGATGTTGCGGTAGGTGTTTTCCAGAATTTTCTCCATCTCTGCAACAGCAGGACTGGAAACGGTATGCACATCTCCATCCAGAATGGCCCGATAGACCATGGAGATCACCTCTGTCGCATCCTCGCCGATTGCGCCCACAACCTTGGGGGTATTGCTGGTTTTGTAAATCAGGTTGCCAGGATCAACCCGTTCCGGCGAAAAGCCAAGATAAAAGTCCTCGCCACACTTGAGTCCGCTGCCGTTTTCCAGAATCGGCCGAATCAATTCCTCCGTAGTGCCAGGGTACGTGGTAGATTCCAGAACCACCATGGTTCCCTTGGTCAGGTGCTTGGCGATGGCTTCTGCAGAGGAGCGGACATAGCTGATATCCGGCTGCTGATGGGCATCCAGCGGCGTAGGAACGCAGATTGCAATGAAATCAACATCCTTCACAAAGCTAAAATCCGTCGTTGCTTTCAGCATGCCGGAAGCCACCAGCTGCTCCAGATCGGCATCAACAACATCGCCAATATAGTTTTTCCCGGCATTGACCATGTCCACTTTTTCCTTCTGGACATCAAATCCGATGGTCTGAAAGCCGTGCTTTGCCTTGTCCACAGCCAGAGGCAGCCCCACATAGCCAAGGCCGCATACACCCATGGTCAGCGTCTTGTTTTGAATTTTTTCAATCAGGGTTTCCTTCATGCTCATATGAATCTATCTCCTTAATTTTTGCTTCATCACACTGCTGGTATTTCATGCCGCAGGCTTCACAGGCAGCCTGTCCGTCCGAAAACTTCAGCTGGACGCCGCAACGGCACACATATCCCCGGATTCTGGCCGGATTCCCGTACACCATCGCATAATCGGGGACGTCTTTCGTCACCACAGAGCCTGCACCAACCAGTGCATACCGCCCAATGTTATGCCCACAGACTATGGTGGAATTCGCCCCAATGCTGGCGCCCTTTCCAATCACAGTTTTCCGGTACTCACTTTTTCGCTCAATAAACGCCCGTGGATTGACCACATTGGTAAACACACAGGAGGGTCCTAAGAAAACTCCATCCTCGCAAATGACACCGGTATAAACCGACACATTGTTCTGGATTTTCACCCCGTCGCCCAATACAACCTGCGGAGAAATCACAACATTCTGCCCGATATTGCAGTTTTTCCCAATCACACAGTCCTTCATGATATGACTAAAGTGCCATATTTTTGTCCCCTCGCCAATTTGGCAGCCTTCGTCCAGATAGCTGGATTCATGTACAAAATATTTCTCTGACATCAAACAGCCTCCATAACCGCCCGGATTACCTGCGCCTGGACCGCTTCCTCCAGATAGGGATGCATCGGCAGTGACAGGGTTCTGGCGCAGTAATCATTCGCATTGGAATAAGTTTCACCATAATGCGGTTCCTGTGCAAATACAGGCAGCGCATGCTGCGGCGTGGGATAATAGATCATATTGGGAATATTCTGTTCCTTGAGATGCGCAATAACCCGATCCCGTGTTGCAGTATCCTTTGCCAATATGGCGTACTGCGCATACACGGAAATACAACCTTCCTGCACAAAGGGCGTGGTAAACGTCCCGGCAAAGGCTTTGTTATAGCGGTCTGCCACCTTCTGACGGCAATCCACCTCATATTCCTTCAGCGCCTTGAGCTTTGGAAGTAAAACGGCTGCCTGCACCGCATCCAGCCGTGAATTCATGCCAATCCGGATGTTGTCGTACTTTCCGCCCGGCCCCTTGCCATGCACACAGATAGAGCGGCAGATATCCGCCATTCCATCGTCATCCAACAAGACCGCGCCGCCATCGCCATAGCAGCCCAAGGGCTTGGCCGGGAAGAAGGACGTGGTGGCAATATGTCCAAATGCTCCGCATCGCTTCCCTTTGTAAGACGCGCCAAAGCTCTGGGCGGCATCCTCAATCAGAACAAGACCGTATTTCTCACAGATTGGAACAATCTTATCATAGTCGCAGGGATTCCCCAAAATATCCACCGCCACCACAGCCTTCGGCTTCAGCTTTCCTTCCTTCTGTACCGCCTGAATCTGACGTTCCAGGCTGTCCGGACTCAGGCAATAGGTATCCGGCTCAATGTCACAAAAGACCGATGTGGCACCAAGCATTTTTGCCGGTTCCGTGGAAGAAATAAAGGTGATATCCGGGCAAAACACCGCATCACCAGTTCCGACGCCATACAGCATAAAAGCGATCTGAAGCGCATCTGTGCCGTTAGCGCAGGTAATGCAGTGCTTTCTCCCTACAAATTCAGCCAGCTTTGCTTCCAGTTCCGTTACCATGGGCCCGCCGATAAACTGCGCGGAGTCCAAAACTTGCTGAATATTCGCGTCTATCTCGGTTTTCAATGCCCGATATTGGGCCTTAAGGTCAATAAATTGCATTACACACATTTCCTCTTTTCTAATCAATCGCTTTTTCTTGGATAATAGGCGTTATGACATCGAGTAGTTTCTCTGTCAAATTTCTAAAATCGTAGTCTCTGGCCGCCCGCAATGCATTATTGCACATTCTTTGATACGCTTCACTTGGTAATTCATAGATTTTAAGAACTGCATCCGAATATTGCTTTCCATCAGCAAAATTTTCAGAAATGCCGCAAGCGTATTTTTTTACAATGTCGTATCCGATCTCAACATTGGACAAAATTGGTTTTCCACTGGCAAGATATTCAAACAGCTTATTTTGGCTACTTCCATACTTGTAAACTCTGGCGGTTGCCGGATCATAATTGAGCACATTTAAATTGCTTCGCGCTAGGATATAGGGAATATATTTTTTCTCTACTTTCCCTTTAAGCAACACATTTTTCAGTCCCTCTTTGGCAACCGCTTCTCTCAGCGGCTCCAGATCATCCCCCGCTCCATACACTATGAATTTTATTTTTTCATGATCTTTCAAACATCTAGCACAATCCACCAGTTGTTTTAATCCATTTGCCATACGAATTGACCCAGTGTATATCACCTTAAATGTATCAGGCTCATTCAAATCTGGATCCTGGATTTGAAAATTCTCTTGATTATAGCGAAATGTCTCCAGATCTACGCCATTGTTGATATGGAACACTTTGTCCCGTGGGATCTGGTTCTCCCAATGTTGTTCCTTGATGTAATCATAGCCGCCTTCCATAGTGAATATCACAGCGTCAGCTTTTTCATAGATCCATTTTTCCAGCCGCCGCAGCAAGATAACAGCAGGATTTCCCGGTCCTGCAATCCCATAGGCTACAATGCTCTCCGGCCACAAGTCCGCAATCTCAGCTACACCGCAGCAGCCATACTTTCGTGCAAGCCGAATGCCCATAGCGCAGGACACCGGTGGCATTGACGTTGCAACAATTGCATCAGGTTTTTGAAAATTTCTGCAAACACCAGGGAGCTTCCACGCAAATTCGCACATATTATAGATACGTTTTAATCCATTTCCCTGATAATCGCAGCAACGGATATATACATAATCGACGCCATCTACAATTTCTTCTCGCCAAGGCGTCTTATCCTCGATCAAATTTAAATTGGAATTATGCACACTGCTTGCTGCTATAATTTTCACAGAATGTCCCATCTGCATCAAATATCTTGCAAAATATGTCTGCCTAGCCAAAGGGTAATACTTCGGCGGTACCGCGTAGTGATTGATCAGCCAAATATTCATCTTTTATCCTCACTGTTTTCCATTCAGATCGTGTTCTCATTCTCTCCCAAACACTGCAAACACCGTTCTGACCATAGTACAAACATCACCAAAAACATTAAAATGCTGAATCGCACTCAGGTTATACTGCATTTTTGCCGGCAAGACCTTGGTTACATAGACTTCATCCACATTTTCTGCTGCATCCAGCAGCGCAGCCTCATCTTTATCTCGTATGCCGTCTTCTGCTTGAAAAA
>CABRZL010000090.1 GCA_902475435.1 uncultured Eubacteriales bacterium
CCGCGACAAATATGTGGAGCCACCTTATACTACTACATTTGGTATCCTGTTTTTGCCTTTTGAGGGGCTATATGCCGAGGTGGTGAATCAAGGCTTAATAGAAGTCCTGCAACGAGAGTTTAACATTAATGTAGCCGGTCCCAGCACCATGGCGGCATTGCTAAATTCCCTGCAAATGGGATTCCGTACCTTGGCAATCCAGAAGCGCAGCAATGAAGTCTGGAAAGTGCTGGGAGCAGTTAAAACAGAATTTGGAAAGTTTGAAGAGGTGATGCAGAAAATGCAGAACCATCTCCAGCAGACCAGCAGTGATCTGGAAACGCTTATGGGAACACGTACTCGGGCCATCAACCGCAAACTAAAATCCATACAGGAGTTGGATGAGCCAACAGCGCAGGGAATATTGGGGTCAGAGGTGGCTGAACCCTGATGTGTGAACGGAATGCCTGAGTTTGTGTTTGTTTTGTTGGGTTGACAGAAGAAATAAACGCAGATTGGCAAAAAGTCAATCTGCGTTTTCTGATTGTAGAGAAGTCCAGTATATTTTACAGAACCCCGGTGAACACAAGAAACAGCAATACGAAGGTCAGCAAAATCACGGCGGAAATCAGTGTGAAACCGAGATGAAAGCTATGCTTTTCCGTGCTATTGTGCTCCGGAACCAGATGAGCCTTTCGAAGCGCAGTAACCAGAGGTTTGTAGAGTACCAAGGTCAGGCCGGTATTGATGCCGCTTTTGATCAGATTAAAGGGAAGAAATACGGTGGGCAGCATGGTGACAACTGTCTCGCGAGGAACACCCATATAGAAAGGAGTTATGATGTAATTCCATAAAAGCATCATAACAGTCATGCTAATCATGCCAACGGCCAATCCGATAACGGCACCCTTCATATTGTGAAACTTCTTGTAAAGCAGGGCTGCCGGTACGGCAAAGGCACAGGTGGAGATAATGTTCATAATCAGACCATAAACACCAGTGGTAGACATTGTGAACATTTCAATTGTACTGGAAATGACAGAGATAATGACTGACGTTAAGGGGCCATAGATGAAACCGGCGATGACAACAATCGCGTCTTTGGGATCATAGCTCAGGAATCCGGCAACTGGAGGGATCAATTGTCCCAAAAGCGTTGCAATCAGACTGACGGCGCAGAGCATAGCGGTGACCACGATTTTGTGGGTGGTCTGGGAGCGGGTAGCGGTTACTGTGTTGGTCATAGAAAAACCTCCTTAAATTTTAAGAACACCTGAACGCAGCCGTGCATTCAGGTGTCACAAAATCATATGGAGGTGTGAGACACATCTTCTTTCATCCAGACTTGAGGCACATCAGCCAGTTACTGTCGGTACCGGAATTCCACCGGTTCAGCACCCGTAGGCGCGCGCGGACTGTGCAAAAGCAATCACCGCCGGTCGGGAATTGTGGCATACGCCACGCACCCTGCCCTGAAAACATGGTTCATCAGATATTCTATTGCCTATAGTATATCGAGTTGTTTCATAAATGTCAATCTTTTTCTTTGACTCTTTTTGTGGTATACTGACCCCGAGGAGAGGGACAGTATGGCGTTGGCATGTACCTGTTCTGGACACCGGCCTGAGCGGTGGGCCTTGTGCCAACCAGAGTCAAGGTTGGTATGGAGCGTGCGGACAGTTATATGCAGAACATGGTATGCTGCGATTGGACTACAAAGCTGGAGGATCGTTATGGTGGCGGATGTATGCGATACATGGCGGAGCATTTACAGATCCTCAGGACGGCTTTTGATGGCAGCAACGGCGGAATGACTGATACATTATGCCAGAAGCCGTGGTTTTCCAATTGTGGTGTTTATGGCATTAGATCAGGTGGATAGTAGGGGACGAAGGAAACCCTCGGCTCCACCGCGGCTGAGATCTGCGCCAATGAGCTTGTTTTTATAGAGAAGCAGTGTGGCATAGACCGGTTCACTGCTCTCGTCTGGATAATCCTCTATCTGATAGACATATTGCATGACAGTCTTGCCTTGATATTTTGTGAGGTCGAAGCCTTGAGATTGCTGAATGGCGTTGTATTGGGTATAGACCTCGTTAAATTCCTTGGGGATGCGCACTTCCTGAGTCCGAACCGGCTCTTGGGATACAGTGTATCCGCAGGAGGCCAGGAACTCCACTCTGGATTCTGGGGACTCCAGCTTTTTACCGGCAGTTTCTTGGAGATCTGCGGCGCTGCTGCGGTTTGCTAGAACAATAATCAAGATGAGCAGAGCCGCTGCGGCGCAGACGATGCCGATAAGCTTGGGCTTGGATAACTTAGCGGTTAAGATGACCATAGGGATTCCTCCTGTTGCGAATTAGCGTTTTCGCTGCTGATCCAGTCTATGGTCAAGAAGGACAGCCTAGAACCGAAAGGATGGTTTTTTATGATGCGATTGGACAAATTCCTGTCTGAGGCTGGAGTGGCATCCAGAAAGGAACTCAGATCCATGATCAAGAGCGGCCGTGTGTTGGTGGATGGGAAGCCGGCAAAAAGTCCGGAAATGAAGATACAGGAGAATGTGCAACGCATTACAGTAGACAATTCCAATGTGACCTTAAAAGGAAGAATTGTACTGATGCTGCACAAGCCGGCGGGATACGTAACCTCTACTGCTGATCCCAGAGACAGAACAGTTATGGAACTTTTGCCGTCGGAATACCAGAATCTATTTCCTGTGGGAAGGCTTGACAAAGAGACGGAGGGGCTTTTGCTGTTTACCAATGACGGAGATTTGGGGCATCGCCTTACATCGCCGAAGCATCAAATAGAAAAAGAATATTATGCTGAAATTACGGGAGAAATCAGCGAGGAAGATATTCAGGCCTTTGCAGAAGGGATTGAACTTCGTGACGGTACCAGATGTCAGCCGGCAGTGTTGCAACTTTGCGCCGGGGGTTGCCGTGTTATAGTTCGGGAGGGGAAGTACCATCAGGTGCGACGTATGCTGGCCTCTAGAGGCAAGAGAGTGACATATCTGCGCCGGGAACGGGAAGGCGGACTTTCACTGGGAAGCCTTCCCAAGGGGGCGTATCGGGTATTAAATTTTGAGGAAATAGGCAATTTGCTGTAAAAATACCCAGAAAAGTCTCGATTTTTTCGTCCCATGGTCAGATTCACCAAAGGTTTTTAAAAAGCTTTGGTGAATCGGATACTATACAGATGGATTTTGGTGTGCTAAAATAAAGCCATCTTAAACAAGCAAAAAGATGGGGGTATAATATGTCCAGCGTAACAATGAAGCATATTTATAAAAAATATGCAGGCGGTGTCATTGCAGTCACCGATTTTAACCTTGACGTCGAAGACAAAGAGTTTATCATTCTTGTCGGTCCTTCCGGCTGTGGTAAATCCACCACACTGCGTATGATTGCAGGTTTGGAAGAAATATCAGAAGGCGAGCTGTATATCGATGGCAAGCTTTGCAATGATGTCCCTCCCAAGGAGAGAGATATCGCCATGGTGTTCCAGAACTATGCGTTATATCCACATATGACTGTATATGAAAATATGTCCTTTGGATTAAAGCTTCGTAAGACGCCAAAAGATGAAATTAAACGCCGTGTAGAAGAGGCTGCTCAGATTTTGGAAATTGAACATTTGCTTGACCGTAAGCCCGCTGCTCTGTCCGGTGGTCAGCGTCAGCGTGTTGCTCTGGGTCGTGCAATCGTTCGTAATCCTAAGGTCTTCCTGCTTGACGAGCCTTTGTCTAACCTCGATGCAAAGCTCCGTACCCAGATGCGTTCTGAGTTGACAAAGCTCCACAAGAAGCTGGATACTACTTTTATCTACGTTACGCATGACCAGACCGAGGCCATGACCATGGGTTCTCGTATTGTTGTCTTGAAGGACGGCATTATGCAGCAGGTTTCTACGCCCCAGGATCTGTATCAAAACCCCGTAAATCTGTTCGTGGCAACCTTTATTGGTTCTCCGTCTATGAACAAGATGGAGCATTCTGTCCTTTCCTCCAAAGATGGCCATACTTACATCACATTTGGTAGTGCAGAGGAAAATGCGACTGTACAGCTTCCGGATTCCATTGGCCTCAAGCCTGAGGTGATGGCATATATTGGCAAGGAAGTCATTATGGGAATTCGTCCTGAGCATATTCACGATGAGGAGATTTATCTGAAGAATTATCCTCAGTATAAGTTCAGCGCTACTGTAGATAATGTCGAGCCTCTCGGTGCACAGACGAACCTGTTCCTGCTCATTGGCGATCAGCAGTTTACTGCCGTTGTTGATCCTACTTCTGCTGCTAAAATGGGTGATAGAGTTGAAGTCACCTTTGAGGCAGAGCGTGTACATCTGTTTGATCCCGATACTGAAAAGTGCATTGATCTTTAATAAACCGCATTTTAGCGGAGTCGGTTTTGGCCGACTCCGCTTTTCGTCTTTTTGTGCAAAATTTGGCCAAAAATGCGATAACATCCCGAAAGCGAACCAAAATTTCAGGAAATTTATATGCAAATTGTCAAACAGGACTTGCAATATTCTCGAAAAAAGTTTATAGTAAATGCGATTCCTATTTGTAGATGTAGAAATATGCCTTGCACGAGGGCAGGATGAATGAATATGGGAGGCTGCACCTGTGCTCCCTGAAGGAGGAAACTGCAATGTCCAGCAGAATGTTTCAGAGTGTAATCTTGCAGATGAAGGATGCCAGTGACCGGATGATCGGTGTGATCGACGGTGAGGGCAACGTCATTGCTGCCAGTGAACCGTCCGGGCTTGGTGATAAGTGGGAGGATGCAGTTCATCGTCTCAATGCGACAAATGAACTTGTGACTGTCACAGACGGCAAAACTTTCAAGGCGCTGACCAGTTGGAGCGCAAGATTTGATTATGCAGTATTTGTGGATGGTGAGGATGAGCTGGCCAAGAGCCTATGCGTTATGGCGTGTGTAGCACTCAATGGGGCGAAGACTAGCTATGAGGAAAAGCATGATCGTGCAACGTTTGTAAAGAATATCATTACAGATAATATTCTTCCGGGGGATATTTATATCCATGCGAAGGAATTACATTTTGTCACAGATGTACCCAGAGCGGTGTTCCTGATCCGACAAGTTGGCAAGGTAGACGTGGCTGCCATGGATATTCTGCAAAATATGTTTGTGGAAAAACAGCAGGACTATGTCATCTCTATCAATGAGACAGATATTGTTTTAGTGCGTCAGGTTCAGCCTGGAACGGATGGCAAGGAACTCTTGAAAGTAGCACAGGCCATCGAAGAAACGTTGAACTCTGAGCTGTTTATCAAAACTGTTATCGGTATTGGGACCATTGCCAGTCATATTCGTGAGTTGGCTGACTCCTACAAAGAAGCGCAGACTGCGATTGAAGTGGGCAAGGTTTTTGATACGGAAAAGAGCGTTATCAATTATGAAAATCTCGGCTTGGGGCGGTTGATTTATCAGTTGCCCACGACTCTTTGCGAGATTTTCCTGTCCGAGGTCTTTAAGAAGAATTCGATTGATTCTCTGGATCAGGAGACGCTGTTCACAATCAACAAATTTTTTGAAAACAACCTCAATGTGTCTGAGACCTCCAGAAAGTTGTTTGTACATCGTAATACATTGGTGTATCGACTGGAAAAGATCAAGAAGATAACGGGGTTGGATCTTCGCGAGTTCGATCATGCCATCATATTCAAAGTGGCACTTATGGTCAAGAAATATTTGGATTCCAGAGAGAGTCCAATACGGTTAAACTAATCATCGGAGGAAGCAAATGTCACAGAAAAAAAGAAAAACTCTTACGGCGGTGCTGGCAACCTTGCTGGCACTGCTCATCATCGTTCCTACTGTAGCCAGCATTATTGCCGGAATGCTTTAAGAGGTCTTAATATGGGAGAACATACAAGGCGTATACTGAGTGCCATTGCATGTCTCATTATGGGATGTGCAGTCGGAGTAGTCGTGACGTATTGCGCGACAACCGGCGCTCTAAATCAACATGCAATCTCTACAGAGGCAGTGCAGCGGGGAACAGAGAAATATCTTGAGATCATGAATCTTGTCGATAACTATTTTATTGGCGAGGATGTGGATATGACTGCGGTGAATGACGCTATGGCTTCGGGTATTATCTCCGGACTGGGAGACCAGTGGAGTTATTACGTCAGTGCGGAAGACTATCAAGCCTATGTGGAGAATATCAACAATGCATATGTGGGTGTTGGGATTACCATTACGGCGAAAAATGATGCAGATGGAAATTTATTGGGATATGAGGTTACAGAGGTGACCGCTGGCGGACCAGCAGAAGAAGCAGGTGTATTAGCAGGTGATGTTCTTATCCAAGTGGGTGATACTTCAGTCAAAGATATTACGCTGACTGAGGTGAAAAACATGGTGAAAGGCGAAGAAGGCTCCACCGTAGAGTTGACATTTCAACGGGATGAGGAAAATCTTACGGTTACATTGGAGCGCCGCGCTATGAATATAATTCCGGCTGAAGGGCAATTGCTAGATGATGGAATCGGGTATATCACCATTGACAACTTTGATGCAGGCTGTGCAGAGACTGTCAAGGGACTGATTGAGGATCTTCAGGCTCAGGGAGCCACTTCGTTGCTGTTTGACGTTCGGAATAATCCCGGTGGCCTTAAGACGGAATTGACAGATATCCTGGATTATCTTTTGCCCGAGGGTATTGTGTTCCACACGGTGAATTATGCTGGAGAAGAGGAGATTATTACCTCGGATGCTGACTGTGTGGATCTGCCGATGGCAGTACTGGTCAATGAAAGCAGTTACAGTGCAGCAGAATACTTTGCCTGTGCCATTCAGGAATATGGCGTGGGAAAGGTAGTTGGAGAGAAAACCTATGGCAAGGGATACTATCAGGTAGGGCTGACCCTCAGCGATGGTTCCTGCATCAACCTCTCCATTGGAAAGTATTATACTCCATCTGGTGAAAGCCTCATAGATGTAGGCGTGACGCCTGATGTGGAGCTGTCTCTGAATGAGGAGGAAGCTATTGCATTGGCACAGAGCCAGCTTTCTCCAGAAGAGGATCCGCAAGTTCAGGCGGCAATTGCATGTCTGGAACCCTGAATTAAGGGTTAAAATATTTGGCCGGAAGTGTTCCGGCAGAAAGAATGGTGTTTTATGGCAAAAGAGTATAAGCTGAGTCCTGAACGTATGAAGGAACTGGAAGAAGAACTCAATTACCTCAAAACAGACCGAGATAAAGAAGTCACGGAAATGATTAAGGTGGCCCGTGGATATGGCGACCTATCTGAAAACAGTGAATATGATGATGCAAAAAATGAGCAGGCAAAACTTTATGCCCGCATTGCTGAAGTAGAAGAAATTCTGGCGAATGCGGTTATTATCAGCGCAGAAGATGCGACAACCGATCACATTGGCTTAGGATGTACTTTCACGGTCAAGGATCTCGAAACGGAAGAGGAAATCACCTATGAGTTGGTGGGTTCCCAAGAAGCCAACCCTATGAAGGGCCGTGTGTCAGATGATGCGCCGTTTGGCCGTGCTATGGTAGGCAAACGGGTTGGGGACAGAGTAGAAGTAGAGGCGCCTGTTGGAACGATCGAATACGAGGTCATCAGTATTTCACGCTGAACGGAGGATCTTTTTTGGTAGAAAATAGAAATGGAACGGAAAATCAAGGGGATTTGGTGAAAATTCGCCGAGATAAATTGACTGCCCTGCAGGAGGCCGGCGAAAATCCCTTTGAAATTACAAAGTTTGAAAAGAAAAATACGACGTTGGAGATTCAGTCGCGTTTTGACGAGCTGGAAGACAAGCCTGTCACTGTAGCTGGCCGGTTGATGAGCAAGCGCGTGATGGGAAAGGTTACGTTCTGTGACCTTCAGGATCGCGATGGTCGTGTGCAGCTCTATGTTCGCCGAGATGAGGTGGGTGAGGAGCCTTATAAGGTGTTCAAAAAGTATGATAT
>CABRZL010000091.1 GCA_902475435.1 uncultured Eubacteriales bacterium
GGCGACCTCATCCTTACCAAGGATGCGCTCTACCGACTGAGCTATAGCAGCACAATTTTTAAGTTATTATATAAAATCTCCCGAAATATGTCAAGTATTTTAGTGTATACAAACAGCAACATGATATATAAACACATTCCCTCAAAAACAGAAGAAAAGGGATTGACACCAATCTTGGCGTCAATCCCTTTCAGTCACTTTATTGAAATTTCAGACGCAATCCGCTTATTCTCTGGACATATAGCGATCATACGCAGATTGTTTTGCTTCGATACACTGGTCAATTCCAGTAGACCGAATCTGTTCCTGGAACGCCGGAATTTCACTAAGCGGCAGTTCGCCAGTAATGAACTTCGCAGTGTACTGCTGGCAGAGAGTCACAATGTCTCCAGCTCTCTGGTTATAAGAATCACTCTCATCCATTGTCATGGCAGCAGCCAATGGGTAATCCCATTCACTATCCAGATTACTGCTCCAAACAGGATCACAGCTAAGCGCCGCTTCGGACATGCCTGGTGTAACTACATTGGCATCCACCTGCGTAAAGAGCGTATAGTCCATCAGGATCGAAGAGAATGTCCGTCCCGGTGTCGTATAGGTCCACTCTTCAAACTGCGGTTCGCCATTTTCATCCATTGTATATGTTTCGCCTTCTACACCATAATTGGAGGGAATATAAAACTCATCCGTATAAAGGTAGTTGCAGAACTTCATGGCCAACTCATAGTCTTCGCAGCCGGTTGTAATAACCAGACCTGTTTCGCCAGAAACCGTGCTTGCAGCTCCACCAATATGCAGCTGATCCCCTTCCGTAACAACAGGTGTGTAAGCTGGCACTACCTGCTCCCCAGATATATTGGACAACATATCCACCAGGCCGCTGCCACGGCTAAAGATTGCAATCTGCTTATTTGCAATCAGTCCAATCATATCTTCGTTCTTATATTCCGTAGGATGAGACGCCGTATCGGAATCAATCAAGCCTTTTTGATACCAGCTGTTCATCAGCGTAACATATTCTGTAAAACCATCTTCCAAATAGCCAAACTTTACTTCTCCATCCTGGACAGTCCAGGGAAGATCGCCTGTGATTGCATCAATTTTCAGCGACACCCCAAATGCATTACAAATGGAGTCGCCATCGAGCATAAAGTCACCAGGCAAATACAACGGAGACGCCATTCCATATTTATCTTTTGCAGCAGTCAGATACTGCTCATACCCGTTAATGGTTTTCAGATCGTCTAATGTAAATCCAAGCTCATCCAGCATAAACTGGAACACCATCATACCGTCCTGAATTTCCGGCTCCGTTCCCACGACGACAAAGGCGCCAATATGTCCTTCGTCTGTCTGGACCGCTCTCCAGAGCTCGTTGTCGTTTTCAATTAAGTACTTGTAATAATCCGGCGCTAAAGTAGGAATATCCTCTTTAATATCCACTACAACCTCGTCTTCAATGGCTGCATCCATACCCGACGCATAGGAGAACATTCCGATCAAATCCGGGTAATCACCAGACGCTATCATCAGATCCGTATTGGTCTGCCCGGCAGCCTGCGACTGTGCCAAAACATTCAGACGCACTCCCGTGGCTTCTGCCAGCTCTTGAATTACCACATGCTCACTGATATCGCTGTACATTGTATCAGGTGACAATTCCCAAATAACCCAATAGTCCAATGTAGTCTCTTCTTCGGTTAGCGGATAGGAAATCGGGGTATACTCCCACTCCGGTTCTCCCGTTTCCAGGGTGGAGCCTGATTCTTCCACTACTGAAGCATCAGAAACAGAATCTTCCTCCGGCGCTTGGGTCGCTTCCGCCGTTGGTACAGACTCAGAAACTGCTGATGCTTGTTCCGGCGCCGCTGTAGAAGCGGACGACGTTTCTCCGCCACAGCCTGCAAGTAAGCTCAGGCACAGGCTCAGCACTAAAAATAGTGCAAAATAACAATTCCTTTTCAATTTTATCCTCCTTCTTTTATATGATTCTAACAAAATCTTATCGAATTTCCATATGGATTTCCAATACATATTTGTTAACAAGGATAACCTGAGGTTATGAAACTATAAAAATCTGTTGCACCTACAAGCCGGCGTTTTGATATTAGAACAAGCCGCAGATTGTGCTTCATCACAATCTGCGGCTTTCCATAATCGCTTCTATTGACTGATATAATGAAATAATTTTGCAAACAGCTTTTCCACAATGATGCTAAAAACAATCACAACTACTGTCCACGCAAATAAATTCGGGGTTTCCAGATAGATTTTAGCATAATAAAGTCCTGTTCCCACCGATTTTCGAGGTTGGCACAACACTTCTGCCGCCACCCCGGATTTCCATGCCATGCCCATAGCCGTGATACAAGCAGCGCGGAAATACGGCATGACAGACGGAATGTACAACATAAAAAAGGTTTTCAGCCGGCTCATCCCATAAACGCGAGCCATCTCCAAGAGCTGTACATCGGTCTGACGAAATCCCTCCGATACGTTCCCCCAGATCACCGGCATCACCATAAGTCCGGCTATAAAAGCGGGCACAAAGCCGCTCTGCATCCACAGCATGCACAACAAAATAAAGGACGCTACAGGCGTGGACCGTACAACGCGCATGGCCGGCGAGAGCAATACATTGCCGATCGAAAGGAACTCTGTAAGCACGGAAATCACAAATCCCGCTACAGCGCCCATGAAAAAGCCACCCATAATCCGCAGCAACGTCAGTCCTACCTGCTCCCAGAAGTCCCTTTCCTTTGCCAATTCCATCAATGCCTTTAACACTGTAACCGGCCCCGGAAGCAGCAACGGCAAATCTACCGCAACTGCTGCGATCTGCCAGACAACCAGCCAAAATACCGCGGCCAGCGCACCTTTTGCAATTTGCTTAGGAAGCGATATAGTAGAAATCATCATCCGGCAGCTGTCCGCCAATCGAGGTGGGATCAGCATCAAAGAGCACCTGATAATAGCCGGCAATGCTGTCCTTCATCTCTTGTCCAGATTTGAAAATAATATGGCAGCCCGGAAGTGCCTGTAGTGCAATGGCCTCACTTGGCACAATCTCATATTGCGCCATCAGTTTTGCCGCGTCTTCCTGATTTTCATTGACGTAATCCGTAGACGCCTTGTATTCCTCTAAAAACTTCTCCACTGCATCGGGGTGCTCTTCCAGGAAACTAGTCTGAACTACAACACAGCCCTGCGTCAGTATACTTCCGTCGTCTACAATCTCATTCCAGGCGTCCGTCATGTCAAAAATCTGCGTAAACCCTTCCACTTTTGCCATCAACGCGGATACGTTGGGTTCGGGCAGCATACAGATCTCAGCCTCTCCGGAGGCGCATGCCGCAATCACTTCATCGGCTGCACCGCAAAACTGAATCGTCACGTCAGTATCCGGATCAATCCCATGTCCTTTTAATACATAATCCAGGACATACTCCGGGTTTGCACCCTGCCCAATCGTATAAATTGTTTTTCCCTTGAGCTGCTCCCATTCGGTAATCGGTTCACTGTTGGTTGTGTTTTGCAGAATATGCAATACGCCCTCTGTATTCAGCGCAAGCAGCTTCACTGCCCCCTGCGTCTTCTGATACACGATGGCGGCGCTATTTGTCGGCATGCACGCAATGTCATATTCTCCTGCGATTACCTTTGTTACCACTTCCGACGCATCTGCGCTGAGGGTAAAGGTATAATTGTTCGCAGTCGTTCCATTGGCAGCGTCATCCATCAGTTTTACCATTCCAGCTCCAGTGGGTCCTTTGATCGTTCCGACATTGATGTCAACGGGTTCATAAGCTGCTTCGCTTTCCTCGCTGGAGGTCATTTCCTCCGTTGCGGAAGATTCTTGAACGGAAGGCTCTTCACTCGGTTCCGCAGCAGGCTCGGTAGACGGCACGGGCGATTCTGTTGTCTCGGCAACAGGTTCAGAAGCCGTCGTGTTGGTTGACGTGCTATCTCCGCAGCCGGCCATCAAACCAGTCAAAACCGCCACGGTCATTAACATTGCAATGATTCGTTTCATATTTGGTTCTCCTTGCTACATTTATTTGGAAAGCGTAATATCGCGCAATCCTTCTGAATCTAAAATTTTTAACGACTTAACACCCCGGCATATCAAGTTTCGCTGCTCCAGGTTTTCTATGGCCCGATAGAGCGAGGCTCGCCCAATATTTAACTGCTGACTTAAAGCCGTCATCGTGGTGTTCAGCATACCTGCGCCGTCGCATTGCTCCAGCAAAAAAACTGCCAAACGCTGCTCCGCAGATCCAGCCGTAAGGCTGGAAATTTTTTCATTTAAAAACCAAATTCTATTCGATAAATAGCGAATATAATTTTCGGTTATGGTGAAGTCCCGGCGCATGGCCCAACGAATCAGTTCCTCCGGTATAAATAAAATTTCCACATTTTTCTCTGCGGTCAATACCGTTGCATATCTATCCCGTCCAGAGAACATAGCTGCCGCGCCAAAGCATTCGCCGGCAGTCAGGCAGGACATCTTCATATATTTCCCATCCGTCGTCTTCTTATCCACACGGATTTCACCCATAACCAAAATTCCAAGACATCGGCGAAAATGCGTTTCATCGAAAATCTTACTCCCTTTGGAATATCGCTCCCAAGCGCACCTGGAATCCGATATGATTCGCTCTACCACAATCTCATCCATATTTTCAAATAAAAAGGTCGATGCAATCAGGTCCAACTTTTGTTTGGAGATACCGTCTGTCATCTTCTCGCCTCTTTTTTGTCTCATTTGATACACTTTACTATAAACATCATCAATGAAAATGTCAATCAGCAACTATAACAATTTTTGCGGGCAGTCAAAAGATATTTTAGAACGACGTGTAGATTGATCAAAAAAATTTTATGTTGTTGTGTGTATATTTGAAATCAAACTGCATATACTTGCTATGGACCGAAAGAAAGACATTACCGGTGTTCAAAAGGCCACTGAGCATCTGATGAAAATCGTTTCCATAAACGATTGGATTTGGCGCGAAATCTGGAGAGACAGGATAACCTGTATGATTTCAAAGGGTGTGTCTGAAAACGGTCAAGTGTGTCTCTGAGGTTTACCGAGGGCAGATGCGAAAATAGCGAAGCAATGACGGTTGCTTCGCTATTTTGCCGTATGCAGCCCTGGCTCCCTCTATATATAGCCAAGACTTCGAATCAGAAATACCCATAGCGTCAGCGTCACGCTGGACAACAAGGTTGCGGCCATTACGACGCTGGCCGACAATGTTTCGTCTCCGCCCATATTTTTTGCCATGATATAACAGGTCACCGTTGTTGGCGACGCCAACATGATCATAATTGCTACAAGTTCGCTTCCCCGGAATCCCATTGAAATTGCAACCGGGAAAATAACGGCCGGGATCGCAATCAGCTTTAAAAATGCAGCAAACATGGTCGGCCCAATTTTATAAAGCGCTTCCCGCCCTTTAAATGTTGCACCCAGCACAAGCAACGCCAGCGGCGTGGCTGTCGCTGCCAGATAGTCCACAGACTTGCTCAGAATCGTTGGCCAAGGAAGTCCTGCCAAACTCCACACCATTCCTGCGGCAATGCCAAGAATAATAGGATTTGTAAGAATCCCCCACATCGTTTTTTTCAGGACTGCGCCATTCAATCTTCCCTCCGACGATGTGACGCTTAAAATAATCACCGAATATATATTAAACAGTGGCACTGCTGCAACAATCATCATCGGCGTCATTCCAGAGGTACCATAAATATTCTCCACAAAGGAAATTCCTAAAATCGCCGCGGACCCCCGAGCCGCTGCCTGCGCAAAGGCGCCAACCATGGATTTATCTCTCAAACACAGCCGTCCAATGATCCAACATGCGGCAAACATAAACGTTGTGGCCCCCATGCAAAACAGTACGAATTTCCAGGAAAAATCCGCTCGAATATCCATGGTTGCAATGTCCCGAAACAATTGAAAGGGCAGTGCGATTTTAAACACAAATTTATCCGCCACCGTTGCAAATCCCTCTGTCAGCAAGCCAATCCGCCTTAAAAACGCCCCTACAAAAATGATGACGAAAATAGGCATTGTGACATTGAGGCTAAACACAAAATTTCCCATACTTCCCGCCTTTTATCATGGTGCAGCGGTGAAAACCGCTGCACCAAGCAATCTGCCTGAAAACCGATCAAGTCATTTGGATTCTTTCGATTACGGCTTCATGGAGCCACGTCATGTTTTGAATCTCCAAAAGGTTGAGTGTTCCATATTTCTCCAGTATCATGTTGCGGTTGACATCATATAGCGGGCCTTCAAACGGATGGACCTTTCCGGTTTGGACCAAATCCTTAAAAATATTCAAAAGCCGGATTGCATTGTGCCCCATAAAAGAATCCACCCCGAGCACATCCAGCAGTCCCGTATTCAATCCCCAGCCAAAGTGGATCGCGCTGTCCATACCGCTTCTGCTGATGTCCAAAATAGAATTTTTGGTTTTGAAGCTGTCCCCTACCATCTGATTGTAGAGCACGGACCAGTCTATCGCTGCTGCACCGATGGATTCGCTGGGACAACCGCTGTGTGTCTGTAACAGGTAGAGCTGCGCATATACACCAGGAAATCCCTTCCTCACCTGCGGCGTATTCATTTGATGCATGCACAGCGCAATGTCCACGCCCTTCTGCGCCAATAAGTATCGTGCCTCTGCATGATCCTGCTCTGTTGTCGCAGAACGGTACATATCAATATTGACAACGTGGGCCGTCGGATTTACAAGCTGTGCCCCCACTGCAAATGCATTCACATCGCTTGTGGCATCCTGCTGAAATATTGCAGCCGACATAAATCCGATTTTCCCTGTTCTTGTCATAGAACCCGCCATAACGCCGCAAAGGAAGGAAGCTTCATAAAACTTTCCAAAATAAGTGATCATGTTCTTTTTCGGCTGCGCACGGTCACAGTTCAGAATTGCCCGATCCGGAAATTCCAACGACAATCGAAGCGCGCCAGCGGACATACTGGGACTTGTAGCAAACAGGATATCCGGCTCCTCATCCATCAGGTCACGCAATGGACCGTATGCGTTTTCCCCACTGGGTACAGAATATTTTGTAATCACCGTTATCTTGTCTCCCATGGTACGCTCCAACCTCCGACGCGCCACATCGTGCGTATACGTCCAAAGGGAGGTTTCGGGCGTGGCTTCAAATGCAAACGCCACTTTCAGCTTGCGCGGCCGTCGGGAGAAAAAGGATAGCGGCGTTTTTTCAGAGTCATATTTCATCTCCACAGTGTTAACTGTGTTGGGATCCTTGACGGAAATCAATTTAAACTGGGCTTCACAGCTTTTGACCTGTTCCCGGATTTCTGAAAGCGTTCTCCCCGGTTGAAAACCGTAAATGTTGAGATATTCCAGAAAGGCATCTCCCGAGGTAATTGGTAAAGAACTAAAACCAGCTTCACGGTAACACATCCGAAACGCCTTGAAGGAGGAATTGATCAGATCCGCAGTCGAGCTCTTCTCCTCCGGATGTTCTGTCTGCCATGCCTGCACCAGATGAACCAGCCGCGTAAAACTGCCACAATATGAAAACCACAGATTATCAAAGGTCGCTCTGCGGTCAAAATCCAGAAATTCATAATAAATGGAAACCAATTTATTATTTTCATCCCGTTTTGGAATCAGCCGGGTCACTTTTGCCTCGATTGAAACGGCACCAAAATATTTCAGTACGCTGACGCGCTTGTTCCCT
>CABRZL010000092.1 GCA_902475435.1 uncultured Eubacteriales bacterium
AGTAAGTCCACGATGTGTGCGGTCAAATAAATCTTTTAGAGACAGCTTTAGGGGTAGCACTATTTGACCGCACACATCGTGGACTTACTTTAACCAAAGCAGGAAAATCTCTGTATCGGGATTCAAAATATATTATTCAATATTGCCGTGATTCCGTTGTTCGGGCAAAGAACGCCATGCAGCAGGACGAGCAGATTATTCGTATCGGTACCTCTCCCATGACACCGGCACAGGTACTATTGGCTTTATGGCCTAAAATTCACGAGCATTATCCTAATATGAAATTTCAGCTTGTACCCTTTGAAAACACGCCGGAAAATGCAAAAGAAATCCTTGCCAACCTCGGACAGAATATTGATATTGTTGCAGGAATTTTTGATGAAACATTGCTGGATTTGAGAAAATGCAAAGGTTTTGAATTGATGCGCAATCCGATTTGCTGTGCAGTTTCCATTAATCACCCGTTGGCAGAAAAAGATAGGCTCAAAGTTACTGACTTATATGGTGAAAACTTAATGCTTATTCATCGTGGCTGGAGCCACTATGTTGACAAGCTACGGGATGATTTGTGGATGAACCATCCGCAGATTAAGATTATAGATTTTGACTTTTACAATGTCAGCGTTTTTAATCAGTGCGAAAACAGTAACGACGTTTTAATGGCGATTGATTCATGGCAGAGTGTGCATCCGCTGCTTAAAATCATTCCTGTAGAATGGGATTACTCCATTCCGTATGGGCTGCTCCATTCGCCGGAGCCGACAAAAACTGTTCAGGATTTCCTTTCCATTATTCAGACAATTAAATAAACGAAGTTATAACCTTTAGGTATAAACTGATGAACGAATCGAGACTTCTGTTGAGGTCTCGATTTTTTTATAATGTAGGTGTAAAGAAAAAGCGGAGGTGATCGAAATGAAGAAAGTAACCATTCTTTTTATGATATTTCTTGTGATTTTCTGTTTCGCCGGTTGTTCGTCTGAAGATACTTCCTCCGTCAGCCCCGAAACAGAAAACACAGCGGAATCACAAACGGAGCAAATGAATTTGAGCAGCTTTGATAAAAACACCCGTATAACAGATGTGATCAACGATTCTTCTTTTGGTGATTATGGCAGATTGATTTTTCCGGCTGATACCGGATATTACAGCGGAGACACGCTGGAAGAATTAAGACTCACATGGTACAACAACATTTCACCGGATAAGACAGTGGAAATTGCAAACTATCTGAAAAGCCATGCCGACGCCGGAGAAACCGTATTCTATGATATTTATACGGAAGAAGAAAAGGCGGCTGACCCGGATAAAGAAGATACGGGGCTGTTCTTTTTCAAAGGCAATCCCGGTGAGAAGTTTGCTGTGTGCAACGCAGGCGGCGGATTTGCTTATGTGGGAGCGATGCAGGACAGTTTCCCTCATGCGTTGGAATTATCAAAAAAAGGCTATAACGCCTTTGCTTTGATTTATCGTCCCGGCGCACAAACTGCCTGCGAAGATTTGGCAAGAGCCATCAGTTTTATTTTTGAACACGCCGAGGAATTGGAGGTGGATACCGATTGCTACTCTCTTTGGGGCGGTTCGGCAGGTGCAAGAATGGCAGCATGGCTCGGCTCCTATGGTCCCGCTGCTTTCGGCGGCAATGATTTACCCCAGCCGGGAGCCGTTATCATGCAGTACACAGGTCATAGCGACTACACAGAGAACGACCCGCCAACTTATGCCTGCGTAGGAGAAAATGATGGTATCGCAAGCTGGCGCACCATGCAGCAGCGTTTGGAGGTTTTGGACTCTCTTGGTATTGATACAGAATTTCATAAATACCCCGGACTGGCACACGGTTTTGGTATTGGAATCGGAACAGCAGCCGAGGGCTGGGTTGATGATGCCGTTGCCTTTTGGGAAAACCAAATGGAGGAATAACAGATGAACAATTTTATTTTTGAAAACGACACTAAAGTTTATTTTGGTAAAGGCTGTGTGAAAGAATATCTCTCCAGCGTTTTAAGCCATTATGGAAAAACCGTTATGCTCGCCTATGGCGGTGGGGCTATCAAGAAAAACGGTATCTATGATGAAATCGTTGAGGCCTTGACCGCCGCAAAGAAAACTATCGTTGAGTTTTCCGGCATTATGGCTAACCCCACCTATGCAAAAGTTTTGGAAGGCGCAGCCCTTGCAAGAGAAAAAGGCGTTGATTTCATTCTCGGTGTTGGCGGTGGTTCTGTGATGGACTGCTGCAAGGCGGCTTCACTGGCTGCCCGGTATGAGGGTGATATATGGAACGACTTTTGGGAGCGAGCCGGTATTGTGGATTTTGAGCCGCTTCCGCTTGGATTCGTGGTTACGGTTACAGGCACCGGTAGCGAGTGCAACGGCGGAGCTGTTATCACCAATGAGGAGTGTAAAATCAAGACGGGGCGGGACTATCCTGCCTGCAATGCAAAGTTCGCTATGCTTGACCCCGCTTACACGATGACCGTTCCCCTGCGTCAGACTATTTCCGGCGGTTTCGATATTCTCTCTCATATTATGGAGACCTATTTCAGCGAGCCGAATGAAGATAATGTTTCTGATAACATTTCAGAGGCGTTGATGAAAAGTGTAATCCACAATCTGCGGGAGGTGATAAAAAATCCGAAAGACTATACTGCCCGGAGCAACCTTATGTGGGCGGCGACTATGGCAGAAAACCGTATCATCAAGCTGGGCAAGCGGTGTGATTTTCAGTGTCATCAAATGGAACATCAGCTTGGTGCTTACACCGACTGCAATCACGGCGAAGGGCTGGCGGTGTTGCATCCGATCTACTATCGTCACATTTATAAAGACGGTTTGCCGAAGTTCATTCGCTTTGCAGAAAATGTCTGGAATATTCCCCGTGATGGCATGAGCGATGAAGAACTTGCAAAATCCGGCGTGAAATCACTGGCTATGTTTATCGCAGAAATTGGCTTGCCTACTACGCTGACCGAATTGGGAATTACAGACGAAGCGCTTCTGGGAGAGGTGGCAGATTCCTGTAATATCGCTCCCGGAAGTTACAAAAAAATGACAGCCGAAGAAATCCGGCAGATATTAAAAGAATCCATATAATTTAGGAGGTAAACACCATGAAAAAAGTAATTTCTTTATTCCTTGCACTGACTTTCGTTTTCACACTGGCAGCTTGCAGCAACAATCAGCCGCAGACAAATGATTCATCTGAATCTTTATCCGAGCCAACAACAGAAAGTGCAGAAACACCTGCGGATATTTCTGCTTCCGAATCTTCTGAATCAGAAAACGGAAAGACATTGGTGGTCTATTTTTCCGCCACAGGCAACACGGAAGCAGCAGCCACTTACATCGCACAGGAAACCGGCGGCGACCTGTTCGAGCTGGAACCGGCAGAACCCTACACGGATGAAGATTTGAATTATAGCAATGAGGACAGCCGTGTATCCAGAGAGCACGAGGATGAATCCTTGCGGGATGTGGAGCTTGCGGCGGATACCGTGGAAAACTGGGATGAATACGATACCGTGTTTATCGGATATCCCATTTGGTGGGATATTGCTGCGTGGCCGGTAAATGACTTTGTAAAATCCAATGATTTTACAGGCAAAACGGTAATACCTTTTGCTACCTCTGCTAATGACGATATCGGTGAAAGCGGTAAATTGTTAGAGGAAATGGCCGGAACCGGAAACTGGCTGGAGGGTGAACGCTTTTCTTCCAGTGTCTCAAAAGATGCGGTAACAGAATGGATTGAAGGTCTGAATCTGTAAAAGTAAGATAAAGATTTATCCGATAGTAACTCAAAAATAAAAAAAATCAATTTTAGGAGGAAACCATTATGAAAAAAATAATTTCCCTGTGCCTTGCGCTGACTATGATTTTTGCACTGGCAGCTTGTAGTAATAGTCAATCTGCAGACGAAAATTCATCGGAATCTTCTTCATCTGTACCTGCTACGGAAAGTGCAGAGCAGACAGAGCAGTCATCTTCTTCTGATGAAGAAGAACCTGCTGAAACACCTTCTGAACAGTCGGAAACGGATGCGAAAACCCTTGTTGTTTACTTCTCCATGCCGGAAACAACTGATCCAAACAACATGACGCAAGAGGAAGATAACAGTGTTGTTGTCATTAACGGAGAAGTTCTCGGAAACACCCAGTATGTAGCTTATGTGATTCAGGAGCAGACAAACGCAGATATTTTCCGTATCGAACCGGAAACTCCCTATCCGACTGACCATGACACTCTTGTCGATCTGGCGGCTGACGAGCAGGATGACAATGCCCGTCCCGCTATTAAGGATACGATTGAGAACCTTGACCAATACGATACCATCTTTGTAGGTTATCCCAACTGGTGGGGCGATATGCCGATGATTCTCTATACGTTCTTTGATACTTATGATTTTTCCGGCAAAACCATTATTCCGTTTAACACTCACGGCGGCAGTGGATTTTCCGGCACCATCGGCACCATTGCAGAACTGGAGCCAAATGCCGAAGTCAACGAGGACGGATTTACAGTATCCCGCAACAATGTGCAGGAAGCTGAGCCGGATATTATAAGCTGGCTGGATGAACTTGGCTATTAAGGAGGAGGCTGTTATGAGCAAAAAAGTATTGATTTTATCCGGTAGTCCCCGTAAGGGAGGCAATTCCGATGTGTTATGTGATGCGTTTATGAAAGGGGCGCAGGAAGCCGGTAACGAGGTAGAAAAGATTTTTCTGCGAAGCAAAAAGATTGGCTATTGCAACGCCTGTTACTACTGCAAAAAAAGCGGCGGTGTCTGTGCCATTAAAGACGATATGGCGGAAATCCTTGAGAAAATGCACTGGGCGGATGTTATCGTTATGGCAAGCCCTGTCTATTTTTACTCTATCGACGCACAGATGAAAACCGTGATTGACCGTACAGTGGCACAGTGGACGCAGATTAAGAACAAAGAGTTTTATTACATTATGACTGCTGCGGAGGAAAGCAGCACCGTTATGGATTGCACTTTAGAGTGTTTCCGAGGTCTTGCCGCCTGCCTTTCCGGCTCAAAGGAAATGGGCGTTATTTACGGAAAAGGCGTTTATGAAGCCGGTGCGATTAAGAACACAGCTACGATGCAGCAAGCCTATGAAATGGGCAAAGGAATTTAAGGAGAACATACCATGCAAAAAAGAAAACTTGGTAACAGTGATTTGATGGTCAATCCGGTGGGTCTTGGCTGTATGGGATTCAGCCATGCTTCCGGTGAGCCGACCGAAAAAAACACTGCAATAAAAACATTACGGCAGGCTTATGAGATGGGCTATGACTTTTTTGACACCGCCGAAGCCTATACGGGCTTCTTCGCGGACGGCTCTGTGTCCTATAATGAAGAATTAGTAGGTCAGGCACTGCATGATGTAAGGGACAAAGTTGTGATCGCCACCAAAATGGGTGTTTTCCATAACGAAGATTTATCCCTTTCTTTGGACAGCCGTCCGGAAACCATCCAAAAAAGCGTGGAGGGCAGTTTGAAAAAGCTGGGTACGGATTATATCGATTTGTATTATCAGCATCGCATAGACCCAAAGGTTGAACCGGAGGTTGTTGCGGAAACCATGTCTGAACTCATCAAAGAAGGTAAAATCCGACATTGGGGAATTTCCGAAACAACGGAAGAATACCTGCGGCGGGCACATGCGGTATGCCCGGTGACTGCTATAGAGAACCGATATTCCATGATGGCAAGGTGGCATGAATCTATTTTTCCTGTGTGCGAAGAATTGAATGTGTCTTATGTGGCTTTTTCTCCTATGGCAAACGGCTTTCTGACCGGACAATATACACCGGGTACTGCCTTTGAGGGAAAGCATGACTACCGGGCAGGTATGCCGCAGTACACAGAAGAAGGATACAACAAAGCCAAAGAACTTTTGGAATTGCTGGAACGGATGGCACAGGAAAAGAATTGCACGATGAGTCAACTGTCATTGGCTTGGATGATTTGCAAAAAGCCTTATATTATTCCGATTCCCGGTTCCAGAAAGCCTGACCGGATTCGTGAAAATTTTGCCGCAGGCGATATTCTCTTAACTGCCGGTGAAATTTCTGAAATTGATAACAAATTAAACTCTATGACATTTGATGTCTTTGGCGGTCATCGTGCAAAATAACGGAGGTGAAAACGATGAAAGTATTGCTTGTAAACGGAAGTCCTCATAAAGAGGGTTGTACCTACACAGCTCTTTGCGAGGTGTCCGAAGCATTGAATAAAAACGGAATTGATACTGATGTTTTCTGGATTGGCAACAAGGCGATTTCCGGCTGTATTGCCTGTAAAGCCTGTGTGAAGAAAGGTGTATGTGCTCTTGGCGGAACGGTAAATGATTTTTTGGAGATCGCCGGAGATTATGACGGTTTTGTATTCGGCACTCCGGTTCATTGGGGAGCAGCCAGCGGCGCTCTGACTTCTTTTCTTGACCGTGCTTTTTATGCTGACCTGTGCGGCGGAGGAAATCGTTTCCTCTTAAAGCCTGCGGCTGCTGTTGTATCTGCCCGTCGCGCCGGAACCACGGCAACATGGGATCAGATCAATAAATATTTTGCCCTGATGCAGATGCCGATTATTTCTTCCCGCTACTGGACGATTGTTCACGGTGCTACCCCGGAACAAGTGAAGAAAGATGAGGAAGGTATGCAGACTATGCGGATTTTAGGAAAAAACATGGCTTATTTTTTACGCTGCATAGAGGCTGGCCGGCAGCTCTGTATCGACCGACCGGAAACAGAAGCCGTTACCTTTACAAATTTTATTCGGGAATAAGGATTAGCACAAAGGAGGTGAATCGTATGAACCCACAAGCACTTAAAAAGTTAACATTGGATTTCATTATGACAATCCTCCTGCTTCTTCTGATGACCTATGAACTAATCGGCAGAACCACACATGAATGGCTCGGAACTGGAATGCTTTTGTTAGTGCTTATTCATCATATTTTCAATCATAAGTGGAGCAAGGCTGTTTTCAAAGGAAAATATACGCCATACCGTATGATACAAATCGTACTCGTAGCACTGTTAGTGTTATGTATGCTCGGCTCTATGATTAGTGGAATTATGCTGTCCCGCTATGTGTTCGATTTTCTGCCCATTCAAGGCGGACACTCCTTTGCCAGAAATCTGCATATGGTTTCAGCCTATTGGGGATTTGTTTTCATGGCGGTTCATCTTGGTCTCCATTGGGGCATGGTGATGAACATAGCAAACAGGCACATCAAAAAACCGTCTGCAATCCGCAAATGGATTCTTCGAGGCTTTGCGTTGCTGATTGCCGGATATGGTGTTTATGCTTTTATAAACCGTGACATCTTCAGTTATATGGTGCTGAAGGAGCAGTTTGTGTATTTCAATTATGAAGAACCGATTGTCCGATTTTTAGCAGATTATTTGTCGATTATGTGTCTGTTTGGATGCATTGGTTATTATATGAGAAAATATTCTAAAAAATAATTTGGTGGTGATTTTATGGGAAATTAGTTGTATTGGATTTATCCGAGAGCGGTGTGCAGATTGGTGAGAAATTAGCACTCTTACTTGACGAACAACAGAGGAAAGAACTCGCGAAATATCTTCTTGATAATTCTGTGGAAACAAATGCAGGTGCTACA
>CABRZL010000093.1 GCA_902475435.1 uncultured Eubacteriales bacterium
AATCACAGCCGTAGCTGTGATAAAGGATTGTTCTGCCGCTTTATTAAAACTTCCGGCGTCAGCCACTTTGATAAATGTTTCAAGTTGTGGGTTATACATGAATATCACCGCCTTTCTTGTTGGGTGCTACGCCTTCGTAAATCATTTGGTTTTTTAGAATTCCTGGGTATCATCCACGATCTGCCGAATCGTTCAACACCGTCAATTCTTCCATCCTCACACAGCTTTTGAATTCGCCGTTCCGAGATTTCCCACTTTTCGGCTGCTTCTTTAACTGATATGTAATCCATTTCGCCCTCCATAACATACGCATATCCGTATAATATAACACCTATATTATATTTGTACATATGTATTTTGTCAAATTTTCAAATTCGGCAAGCAATGCAATCTTCCGTAAGATTGCGTATTATTGCAGATTTTCCGTTCCCGGAAAACCTGCAATAATGCTTGTTGGTGACATATCCCCAAACCCCTGAGATCGCCACCTGCGGTGACGGCTACGCTTTCTGCGAACGCTGAAAAACTCAAAAACAATATCCCTAACATGAAAAAACTCTATGCGAAAGATTTCGTGGTCGCATAGAGTTTTTCATTTTTCCGTTTACCTGGCATAACTCATAGTTTTTGTCATGTTTCCTTATGAGCTACCGCCTTTATGCCGCAAGCTTTTTGTACGTTGTAGTATTTAGAACTTATTTCTGCGTTTTCGCAGTGTATAGTCATAACCGGGTTTTCCGCACCGGTCACAATTTTCCTTCTGCTTCTGGAACGGGTTCAACCTACTGATGATATAGGTGCGAGTGTCTATGTACTCCTGCATACAGCAATTACAGAGGCAGCGAACCTCAGAACGTGCGGTACGCTGCCACCTTCCAAAAGTCTTTCTGAACGAATTACTGATGGTGTTCTGCAGCGTTTCATCATAGACAATGCCGATGTATTCATCCAGTTCATTCTGCTTGATCGTGCGCACCTGTTCAAGCAGAACAACAGATACCAGCATTTAGCTACAGTAGTAATCGCTGCAATTATTGTGGCGGAGCTGTTCTCGTTGAAATTATCAGCATATCGTCCTTCGATTTTTTGAAATTCGGAGTGCTTGACCAAATCTCGAGTGAGGACTGCGGAATCGGTTTTGTCGTCTAAAGGCAAAAAATAAGGTACGCCTTTGCAACGAATTACAAAAGCGTCCCGGCAATCGAAGTTGTAATTAAGTCGACAGGACCAATTTCCAAAGCATCCGCAATATTAATAAAACCTTAAGAAAAAAGGTTGAGCAATTCACAGTACCTAAATGGAACTGATATGTGAGCGGCTAACGTTAGTCTTCTCTGCCAACTGTCCCCGAGACAGCCCACGCATCTTCCGGATCATAGCGATGGCGATGCCCAAATGAATGAATCTGTCTCTGTTTTCGAACTTGCTTTTCCTTTTCATTATTCAATGTGCATCATCTCCTGATCCTTTATAGTGGTCTGATTGCTCATCTTTATTATAATTTCTTTCCTCTAAAAAAGCTGTGCCTGCACAAAAGCACTTAGCTAATGTTTTTAGCAATAGTAAAATCACTTGCTGCTTTTTCAGGCATAAAAATGCCCCTTCAAGCGTATATGAGAAGCTCGAAGAGGCTGTAGAAAAGATAATTGTCGATGAAGGTGCAACTCTTTTCCTCGTGGGAAACCAGGGCCGATTTGGCAGCATGGCGCTGAGCGTATTGCAAAAAATGAAAATAAAATATCCACACATCAGCTATAATGTGATATTGGTTTACATACCTAGAGAAAAGGATTTGTGGAATCTATACGAGTATGGAGAGAGCATGCTGCCGTTAGGAATTGAAAGCGTTAATTCGCGCTGCGCGATCTCCTGGCGAAATAAATGGATGGTCAATGAGGCAGACGTTGTCATTGCTTATATTGCCCACTCTTGGGGCGGTGCTGCTGGATCATCCATCTGCACCAGTTCCACACGGCATCCAGCGGAAAACTGGCGGCTCACCCGCTCGGCAATCTTCCTGTAATCCATGATTCACTTTTTTTCACTCAGCCCAAATCTGGGGTCAGTGCAGGCTCAGCTGGAAAGCCGTAATAACCTTTCTTTCCCCTGTGCACCAGTCCGGGCAGCGGCTGTTGACCTTCGCCAGCCCATCCAGTGTGCAGCCCCGCTCCTGAAATGCGGCTATTGTCTCAATTAGACCGATAGACCGAAAAAGGTGCTGTTAATCCCTAGGTCTGTCCATCAGAACTACTGGTCGATGACGTTGTCGATTGCTGCGATTCTGTACTTCATGGAGTGTGCCTCCTTCGTTTTGGTATGTACATATATCACTTTAACCGCCTGAAATAGCAAGCGGTTTTTCAGGAATAACCCCGACAAAAATTATCTCCGCGGAATGTTCATACTGCATAATGCACTCTTCACAGCACAGTGCGAAGACCGATTGAAAACAGTCGAATTATGCGTTATAATAAATACAATTTCGCACGTTAAACAAGAAGGTGTCGCATGGCTGTATCATATAACCGCCTATGGAAACTTCTGATTGACAAAAAATGAGCCAAGCAGAAATGCGTAAGGCTGCTGATATTGCGCCCAACACTCTGACTCGAATGAGGAAGATAAAGAAGTCACGCTAACGGTACTGAGCCGAATTTGCAATGTGCTGGACTGCGACTTTGGGGACATTGTGGAATATATTAAGGACGAGGAGAAAAACGATGGCTAATCTATCCCAACAGAAACGCCAGCGGATGCTGGAATTTCTCCAGACCATCCGCGAGGAACATAAAGATGATGACGATGTACTGGTTGCCATCGGTGAAATCGAGAGCGCGCTGAACGAGAAGAAATACGGCCTTGTGTGGGAGCGGCACGAGGAATCTGTTGACGTACAGATGCGGTATAATATCCCCGTGTTCACCGAGGTGCCGGAGCGGGAAATTAGCGCGGCACCCGGCGAAACCTACAACTTTCTGCTGGAAGGCGATAACCTCCATAGTCTGCGGCTGCTGGAAAAGACACATACCGGGAAGATTGATGTTATATACATTGATCCACCTTATAACACTGGCAGCAAGGATTTTATCTATGATGATGCGTATGTTGATTCTAATGATGGATTTAATCACAGTAAGTGGCTTTCTTTCATGTCTGAACGCCTCTCTATTGCAAGTAAGTTGCTATCTGATAAAGGTGTAATCGTTATCAGTATTGGCTATCAGGAAGTACATAATTTGATGGTTTTGTGCCAAGAAATGTTTGATGATAAGCAAGTCGTTTGTGTTACGGTTCAAACTTCAGGCGGCAAGCCAAACGGTGGGTTTACATTTGTACAAGAGTACCTCGTATTTATCACCAAAGAGGACTTTCAGCCTAAAACAATGAGTTTTACTGGTGGTGTAGAACGCTCTCCATTCGAGGGATTAACCCTGAGTACCTTTGATAAAACGACACGGCCAAACCAAACATATCCTATTTTTATAGATAAGAAGACGATGCACATTGTGGGCGTTGGAAAATCGCTCACTGAAAGAGCAAATGAAAATATCTATACGGGTGACTTTAAAGATTTTCCTTTTGATTACTCCGAGGCCCCAGAAGGAACGGCGGCATTATGGCCTGTCAGCAGTAAAGGTGCAGAGTGCGTATGGCGCCTGATTTCACCTCGTCTGTTGCACGACTGGGAGAAAGGCTATATTAAAGTAAGCAAAAATAAATCCAAAGCAAATCCGAATGAGTACAGTATTCAGTATTTGCCGGACGGAGTAATCAAAAAGATTGATTCAGGAGAATTGAAGGTCATTGGGCATGAAGACGGTATGCCCACTCTAATGTTCGGCAAAAACCAAACTGTAGGAAGTGAAATTCCGACTATCTGGGCAGAGAAAGACTTTTTTACTACGAAAGGTTCTTCTCATGTTCGCTCTATCTTTGGAGATAAAAGATTTCCATACCCAAAGCCGCTGGAATATATTATCGAAATTCTGCGTGCGACAACAGAGCCTAATAGTATTATCCTTGATTTTTTTGCTGGTTCTGGGACAACAGGCGAGGCTGTTTTAGAGCTAAACAAGTCTGATGCGGGAAGCAGGAAATTTATACTCTGCACCAACAATCAGAATAACATTTGTACGGAAGTTACTTATCCACGACTGAAAACTGTGTTTACGGGAAAAAGAGAAGATGGCACTGTATTTTCAGATGGCCTCCCGGCCAATCTAAAATATTACCGTACAGATTTTGTTCCGAAGAACACGGAAGATGTGAGCGAAGCGCTGCTTGCCCACATTCAGGAGATGATTCAGCTGGAGCATGGCGTGAAAATTGACGGCAGTGCCTACCGGATGATTATGTCAGACACGGAGGCGGATGAGCTGGAACAAAACTGGGCGCAGCAGGACGAAATCAAGGCGCTGTATATCTCCAAAAACGTGTTGCTGACTACCAGCCAGAATGAGCTGTTTGGCAGCGTAGAGATGCACATTATCCCGGATAACTACTTTAAATTTGAGCTACAGGAGGTGGGCGAAGTATGGTAAATCCCGGACTGACCATCAATCTGTTCGACTTTCAGGAAAAGGCTGTTATCAAGCTCCTTGACCTGACGGCGAAGGACGATAGCAAACAGACGATTATTATGAAAGCGCCCACCGGATCGGGCAAGACCATTATTCTTATTGACTATGTGGATAAATTCCTGACCAATGTAGTAGATAACATGGCGTTTATCTGGCTCTGCCCCGGCAAAGGCAATCTGGAGGAACAAAGTCGGGATAAAATGCGCAAATTCGCCCCCGGACGGGTGACGCAGAATCTGTTTGAAGCACTGTCTAGCGGATTCGCTCCCGGCAGCACTACCTTTATCAACTGGGAACTTGTCACGAAGCGAGGCAATACCGCTATCCGGGACAGTGAACGGAAAAATCTGTTTGACCGCATAGCGGATGCACACCGCAGCGGCGTGGAGTTTATGGTCATCATTGATGAGGAGCATTCCAACAATACCGCTAAGGCCAAAAGTATCATTGACGCCTTTTCTGCCAAACATATCATTCGTGTCAGCGCAACCGCTGTCCAGAACAAACGGTATGAATTTTTTGAAATTGATGAAGTGGATGTCATTAATGCAGGGCTGATTACCAAGGCTCTGTATGTGAATGAGGGTATCGAGGAAAATCTGGAAATTACAGACGATTACGACTATCTCCTTGACCTTGCGGACGCAAAGCGGAAAGCAATCTCCATCCGCTATCAGGAAAAAGGAAAGAATATCCGTCCGCTGGTGCTGATTCAGTTCCCCAACGGTAGGCCGGAAACCATTATCGCTGTGGAGCGCAAGCTGGAATGCATGGGCTATACCTACGACAACGGCATGGTCAGCAAGTGGATGAGCGAGGATAAGAAAGACCTCCCGGAAAACCTGACGGAGAACGATGGCATTCCCGTGTTTTTGCTCATGAAGCAGGCCATCAGCACAGGCTGGGACTGCCCACGGGCAAAAATTCTCGTTAAATTACGGGAGGGTATGAGCGAGAGCTTTGAAATTCAGACTATCGGGCGCATTCGCCGTATGCCAGAGGCGAAGCACTATGAAGATGACCTGCTGGATTTCTGTTATGTCTATACCTTCGATGAGAAATATAAAGCTGGGCTACTCTCCAATATGGACAAGGCGTATGAAACCCGCCGACTGTTCCTGAAAGAAAAATGCAAAACTTTCACGCTGGAGAAGCAAATTCGCGATCAAGACTTTGACGGTCTCGGAGAGCGAGAGGTTCTGTATAAAATTTATGACGTTCTGGTCAAAAAGTACAGTCTGGGAACCGTCAAAACCGATAACAAGGTTCGATTTGAAGCTGCAGGGTATCGCTTTGGCACTGAAATATTCGGTCACGCTCTCTACGGAAAATATGTGCGTACCGACATGGTGGCTGAAAGCACAAGCTATTACACAACCCGGAAAAAGGTGGACACCCACAAGCACGGCATGGAACTGCTCCACTGCGTAGACTCCATCAAGAGTGCCATCGGAATGCCCACCGCCAAGGTCAAGACCATTTTAGAGCGGCTGTTCCGCAAAGGCAGCGGCCCAAACACCAAGAAGCTGCTTACCCTTGAAACAGCGGAGTTTTATGCGTTTATCATCAATAATGTACATTTGCTGAAGGAGGAATTCCGGGAAGTTACATCGAGTATGTCTCAGCAGATGAGTATACTGCTCCATCCGAAGAAATCCGTATTCCATATCCCGGAGCAGGATTTCTTCCGCTATGATCCCGGTGTGAAAAATGAAGTGGAATATCTACGTAATGCCTATCAGGAATATACCTCCGGCTACGCCACCAGTCTGGTGCGCAGCACCTCGGAAATTCTCTTTGAACAATATTGCGAGAGCCGAGAAGATATTGAGTGGGTCTATAAAAACGGCGATACTGGGCAGCAGTATTTCTCTATCGTCTATGTAGACGGGCTTCAGCACCAGTGGCTGTTCTATGCCGATTATATCGTTATGATGAAAGACGGCACCGTTTGGGTTATTGAAACCAAGGGTGGAGAGAGCCACGGGCAGGATAAAAACATCGACACGCAGATAGAGAATAAATTTAATGCGTTTAAAGCGTATGCCGAGGAAAAGGGCCTGCATTGGGGCTTTGTCCGGGATAAGGATAATCGGCTGTACCTCAACAATACCGTGTTTGCAGAGGATATGGCAGATGAACACTGGGTGGCGATTGAGGATGCGCTGTAATTATTCATAGTGTAAAATACACGCTGCACACATTAACATAATTACGGAAGGAGGATACTATGGAAGAAACTCATCAAATTAGCTTTGATGAATTAGTGTTACAGGACAAAATCAAAGCTAGTCCGGGACGAACGTCTTATATTGATGAATATGGAAGTTTTGGCTTTGATTTTTCTACCGAAGGTGCATCAAAATACTACGTTTTGTGCGCTGTAATTGTTGAGGACAGCAAAATAGGTGCCTTACATTCAGCTGTGGCTGATGTTAAGAAAAACAATGGTTTTGCAGCCACAGAGATGAAGTCAAGCACAATTGGAAATAAATATAAATGGAGAAGCCGAATCATGGCTCAGCTACTTGCAATAGATTTTCATGTCTTGCTTTTTATCGCAGACAAAAGAGAGTTTGCTCAAGGGAGCCCTTTGACGAATTATAAGAAGTCATTTATAAAATTTCTCCATCAGCGCTTTTATGATCTCCTATATCATGTATATCCAAAACTCAAAATTATTGAGGATTCAATTGGGTCAAACGAGTTTCAGGCATCGTTCCGAAAATATGTCCAGAATAATCGACCTCAGCTAAATCTGTTGAATGAATATGATTTTGATTATGTTGATAGTAAAGATGAATTTCTCGTGCAACTTGCCGATATAATAGGTGGCTCAATCGGGCACTCATTGACTGACAATAACTCTCCAAATTATCAGGAAATGCTAAAAGGAAAAATTATAGCCACCGAGTATTTTCCCAACAAAAAGGAGCCTTATTGGGGTTCAGCAAATCCTGACAATTATAAATACAATCAGGATATTTATGATCTGTCAGTAAAATGTGCATATGA
>CABRZL010000094.1 GCA_902475435.1 uncultured Eubacteriales bacterium
TTGTACGCGCTGTATTATGGACAGTAGTGATCCAGAGATTTCGTTTGATAATCAGGGGGTTTGCTCGCATTGCCATCAATATGACAAAGATGTTGCACAAATGGGCTATCATCCAGGTAAAAGCGAGGAAGAGCTTAAGCGCATTGTTGCTGAAATGAAAGAAGATGGAAAGGGCAAGGAATATGATTGCATCCTTGGGATTTCTGGCGGAGTCGATAGTTCCTACTTGGCATATTTGACTGCACAGCTGGAACTTCGTGTATTGGCGGTACACGTCGATGCAGGGTGGAACAGCGATATTGCTGTTTCTAATATTCAAAAGATGTGTGAGAAATTGAAGATCGACTTGCACACAATCGTGGTGGATTGGACAACCATGAAGGAATTACAGCGGGCGTATATGTTCTCTGGATTGCCGAATCTGGATGTTCCTCAGGATCATGTTTTTATTGCTGCGATGTACCAGTATGCAAAGAAATACAATATTAAATTTATGCTTAACGGCGGCAATATGGCCACAGAAGGAATCCTCCCTGGAAACTGGGGACATAATGCGATGGATTGGTGGCATATCAAGAGTGTTTATCAAAAATGCGGTCGAGGGAAGGTCACTTTGAAGAACTACCCTCATGCTGGCTTGTTGGCGTATGCGTGGGCGAGAACGCGGATTCGCCAAATACGCCTTTTGAACTATGTACCTTACAGCAAAAAGAATGCGATCGCGACATTAGAGCGGGAGTTCGGATGGGAATATTATGGTGGCAAGCACTTTGAGTCTCGCTTTACAAAGTTCTTTCAGTCCTATTATCTTCCTGTTAAGTTTGGCTATGACAAGCGCCGTGCCCATCTCTCCAGTTTGATTGTTTCCGGCGAGATAACGCGTGAAGAAGCGCTTCTGGAAATGGAGAAGGAATATGCCTACCCGCTGGAACAGATTATGGAGGACCGGGACTATATTCTAAAGAAGCTGGACATAACGCAGGAGGAGTGGGAGCACATTATGACAGCGCCTGCGGTCCCGGACACAGCTTACCGTTCGCAGGAGCCGTTGTTGCGGCAGCTTCGCAAGTTAGTGCCGATCCATTACGGGATAAAAGGTTAATCAATTGACTCAAATATTAAAGGAAGTGCTGTTATGAACTATGCGCTTATTGGTTGTGGCCGTATTGCTGTCAACCACATCAAGGCTGCAGTGAACAACAACTTGAATATTGTGGCTGTCTGCGATGTCAAGCCGGAAGCGATGGAGTCGCTGCTGGCCAAGCAGGGCTTGGAGCAGGATAAGTCTATCAAGCGTTACACGGATTATAAGAAAATGCTGGCGGAAAACGATCTTCAGCTTATCAGCATTGCCACTGAGAGCGGGCTGCACGCCCAAATCGCTCTGGACTGCATTGACGCAGGAGTGAATGTTATCATCGAAAAGCCCATGGCTATGAGCATTCCCGATGCGGAGGAAATCATCCGCCGCAGTGAGGAAAAGGGCGTCAAAGTTTCCGCATGTCACCAAAACCGATTTAACATTGCAGTACAGGAAGCACGGCGGGCACTGGAAGCAGGACGGTTTGGCAAGTTGTCCCACGGATCTATCCATGTTCGCTGGAATCGGAACCGTGGATATTATGAGCAGGCTCCCTGGCGGGGAACCTGGGCCCAGGACGGTGGATGCCTTATGAATCAGTGTATCCACGGGATTGACCTGCTACGTTGGATGATGGGCGACGAGGTGGATGAGGTCTATGGCGTGACCAAGCAGCAGTTCCATGATTATCTTGAGTGTGAAGATGTGGGAATGGCAGTGGTCAAATTTAAAAACGGAGCGGTGGGGACCATTGAGGGAACCACCAATGTTTACCCTAAGAATTTAGAAGAAACCCTGTATCTCTTCGGTGAAAATGGCACGGTGAAGATTGGCGGTACCTCCACCAATAATATTGACGTATGGGATTTTGCCGACGAGGATGAAGAGGACGCCAAGAATAAAGGGTTGCAGGAGGCTACATCCAATGTTTATGGCAATGGTCATACCAGCTTGTTTGCAGATATGGTTGACGCAATTCAGCAGAATCGCAAGCCATATGTGGATGCAGTTGCAGGTCGAAATGCATTGGAAATGGTCCTTGCCATCTATCAGTCTGCTGCTACAGGGAAACCCGTAAAATTACCTCTGGAGCATGTGGCTTCCACAGATTTTGTCGGGAGATTTGACAAGTGAGTAATAGCTGAAAATACAAATAGTGTGTTGAGAAGTTGGAATGATCCGGCATCCATGTCGAATTGGAATATCATCTATACAGACAGATTCTTTCCTTTGGGCAGAAAAGGGGTGTCCTTATTTTAGGAGAAGCTTACGATGAATATTTTAGTTGTTGCACATTATCAAAATGATGGTTCTCCCACCGCAATCTTTATTCATGATCAAATCAAGGCCTATGTGGCAGCCGGACACACGGTCCGGGTCATTGTACCCATACCAGTCGGGAAACGGGGTTTGGATGGAAAGCGGATGGGAGTTAGCACCTGCAGTCGGGAGATCGATGGTGCGATGCACTGCTTTTTGCGATATGTGTCTGCTTCTAACTTCGGGGACAAACATTTCAATACAATTAGTGCGGTCATCGCCTTGCGGTGTGCGTATACAAAGGCTCTGGAAGGATTTTGTCCTGACGTCATTCATGCTCATACCTTGGGTACTGACAGTGAATTGGGGGCTTGGCTCAAGAAAAAGCTGAGGAAGCCACTGGTTATTACTACCCATGGATCGGACACTTCTGTTCGGTTTAGCCTGGGAAAGACAGAAGAGATTAAAGCGTTAGCAGATAAAGGAGATGTAGTGGTTTCCGTAAGCTCTTCGCTCAAGAAGAAGCTGAAACAGGCTGGAGTGGACACAGATCTGCGTGTTATATTAAATGGATTTGAGTTTCAATATGTTTGTAATGACATGTGCAAGCGAAAGTATTCAATCATTCAGGTGGGAAATCTGATTCGTCAGAAGAAAAATGATATTACCATTCGCGCCCTGTCGAAGTTGGCGTGTCAATACCCAGAGGCTAAGCTTGTGATTGTGGGAGACGGGGCAGAGAGGGGTAAACTGGAAGCGCTGTGCCGGGAACTGAATGTCATGGATAAGGTTCAATTTTGTGGACATCTTCCGAATCAGAAGGTATTATCTCAAATGGCGGAAGCCCAGTTCTTTTGCATGCCCAGCGTCCGGGAGGGATTTGGAATCGTATACCTGGAGGCTATGGCCTCTGGGTGTATTACCATCGGCACTGCGGGTGAAGGAATTGCGGATCTGATTCGAGATGGCGAAAACGGATTTCTTGTGCCGCCGGATGATTCGGGAGCCATTGTGAAGGTGGTGGAGTGGTGTCTCGACCATCCGAAGGAGGCAGCGGCCATTGCGGAACGGGGCCGTTCTGCTGCGCTTGGTTTAACCTGGAAGAAAAATGCGGCAGAATATTTGAACTTGTTTGAATCACTGATAGAGAGGAACAATTAAATGGCTGACCTGACTGTGCGTGGAAAGGCGGACAAGCTTTGGCGGATTTTGACCGTTTGCTGGCTGATAACCGTATTTACATCATTTTTTAATTCTTATTTTTTATCTGTTTCGTTACCTATTGTTGGTACGATTTTTCCATTCCGAATCATGTTGCCAGTCACGGCAGTCTTGTATTTGATTTGGGTTATAAAAAACCGAGAGCCTGTATGGCGGGGGACGTCTGCACTGGAAAAATGGTGTTACGTTTTGATCATCATTTTGTTGACTTATGGTGTGGTATCTTTGTTCCGTGCGCTCGACCTTGCATGGACATTCCGGCGGCTATTCAATCTTTGTTTTGACCTGTGTTTTTTCTTTTTAATGCTACGTTTGTGCCGAAACAAGCAGCTGCTAAAAGCGACATTGATGGTTTGCCTAGTCATGCTGGCCGTTATCTCTCTCCTGGGGATTTACGAGGTGTTTTTCGGCGGTATTGTGAATCCGGCTTATGACAATTTTAAGCGATTGTATGTTTTAAACGGCTTATATCAGTATCCGATTGTTTTCAGTGGAAATACGAATGACTATGCCACAACGCTTATATTTCTGTTCGTTGTGTTGTTGCTTGCGCTGCTCTGGAAAGGGCATGAGATACGGAAGCGTGATTACGCCTGGATTGTGTTGATGGGGACAGCGGTCTACTTCCTGGCATTAGCAGGTAATTCCCGCTTGTGTGAAGTTTGCTTTTTTCTTCTGGTTGTGGGGATATTCCTCTACTTCCTTTTATGTCAAAAACGGAGAATTTTGGTCTCATTGCTGTTGATACTTGGAATTTTAAGCGTTGAGTTTATCGTACAATACCACTATATTGTTCCGCCAATTCAGCAGTATTTTGCCGAAGTTCGAGAGTATCAGACCGAAGAATCGGATCAGATGGAAGGCGTGTCAACAGACGATATGACATCGGAGCGTACTGAAGATGAGAGGCAGGCGCCAACTTTGGTTTTGGGCGATCAGGATAAACAGACCTTGGAGGAAGAATTTTTTAAAACGGATGAAACGACAGGGGAGAAGACGCTTCGCGATGAAGGAAGCGCTGGAATTCGCGCACACCTGCTGATCCATGCACTTAACTGTTTTCAAGAATCTTACGGGTTAGGTGTAGGGCTTGGCAATACAGAAACCCTGGCAGCCAGAAGAGGCGTGGTGCCCCAATGGGTCGACGAGCCGCAAAACAGCATCCATTGTTTCTTGGCGCGTCTTGTGGCGGATTATGGAATTTTTGTGCTGATTCCCTTGTGTGTGATTGCATTTCTTCTGCTGAAACGGACGTTCCAGATGATAAGGAAAGGAATTCGGCTGAGGGACAGAAATAGTATTGCCTATGCGGTTTTGTTTTTCTGCTGTCTTGTCATATATCCGGTCCTATCTACCGCATCTTCTGACGCACAGGATATAATCAGTATGTGGATTTATTTGGCAGCGGTGGTGTTGTTTGCGAATTCTCTTCCTCGGAATCGTTTCGGAAAAGAGGTTGAAAATGCCTAAAATTGTTTTTATTACGACACTGACGCTTTGGTCCATGGAAAAGGGGCGCGGCGGCCCTGCTTTTACTCAAACGGTAAAAAAATATATTGATGAGGGGTGGGAAGTTTTTTTAATCTCTGACGAACCCTCCAATGCTGATTATCCTGAATTGGACACAGAGCACAATATTCTCCTCTCACCATCACCTTTCAAAAAGTATAGTCAGATTCGGAAATTAGGCCTTGTTTTTCGTTGGTTGGATCACCGTTTTATGACCCGGGCTTTTTGCCGGCGGGCAGAATCATTGTTGTCTCCCCAAAATGGAGATACTATTTTGTATGCCTATGAGATATTTGGTGTGGAGGCATGTCGACGGCTTGCAATCAAGTATGGGATGCCGTTTGTTACCCGGTTCCAAGGCACGATTCTCTCTCAGTATCAGAACACAATTGCCAACCGTATTTGCCGATATCCTCATTATCAGGCATTGTCCCAACGAGCAGATTTAGTCATAATGACCGATGACGGAACTCAGGGCGACCGCGTCTTGCGGGAACTCCATAATCAAAGTCCACATATATGTTTTTGGCGCAATGGACTGGAACTGCTAGAGAGAGACGTAACGGCTATGCAGACGGCCTTTGACCGTAGTACATTTCGTAAAACACTAGGAGTGAATGAAAGCGAGACGTTGTTCCTGACGGTCAGCCGACTTACTGGGTGGAAGAAAGTGGAGCGTGCAATTGATGGTTTCGCGAAGAGCGTAAAAATTGTACCCAACTCCAAGTTGATTATTGTTGGAGATGGAGACAGCCGCCAAGCGTTAGAATCACGCTCTAAGGAATTGGGCATGTGGGATCGGATTGTGTTCATTGGGGCGGTGCCTCATGACGAAGTCTATCATTATATGTTGGCCTGTGATGTGTTTGTGTCACTGTATGATTTGTCTAATGTCGGAAATCCTCTGCTGGAAGCCATGACATTAAGTAAGTGTATTGTGACGCTGGATGTGGGAGACACGAAGATTCTGATCCGGAATCGGGAAAATGGGGTTTTAATGACTTATGATACGCTGCCCATGCTGGGGGAAGTCTTTGCGGAGCTAGCACAGGATCCTGCGCTTCGGCAGCAGCTGGGAGAGGCTGCCGGCGCCTATGCACGAGAAAATTTCTGGAGTTGGACAGATCGCATGAATGCAGAATTCCAAATGGTGTCTGATCTTTTGAACGAAAGGAGATAACGTACGAACATGAGTTTACCAAGAAAGCTGTACATTAGCGTTTTCTTGCTTTTGAGTATACTCATGATTAGTGCATGTGCGGCTACAACATCGCTCCAAATTCAAAACCTTGGTGGTTTGTCGTATAGTATGAAGACGCTAGATGGTCTGTTTTTTCAATCTAATGAAGGAGAATTATGTCTAATTTCGGGTACAGAAACCACGGAAGGTAGCTTTAGTCAGGCATTTGTTTATAACATTGACCGAGATCAGGTGGTCATGACGCAGGTTTTAGACAATTGTCGAAGTATGACGGCTTTTTGTGAGGCTGGGACAGAGATATACTTTGCGACGATTTCAGCAAGTGCAGACCGGGGGTGTGATATATACGCTTGGGATATAGACAGCGGCATATTTCGCAATTGCGCACACTTGGAGAATAAAAAAGGAATCTATGCGATGGCCTGGGATGGGGAAAATAGAATCTTTGCTGCCACTAGTCAACCAGCGGGTCTATATAGTTACGATATATCTAGTGGAGAGGTTCATGAAATCTGTGCAGATTTTACAGAAGAACTGTATGTACGTTCCTTAGCTTATGTGAATGGCATGTGTTATCTTGGCATCGGCACAAAAGCTGCTTTGTATGAAGTGGATGTCACATCGGGAGAATATCGCTCCGTTCTGCCAGAGATGTGGTCAGATGACGCTTATGTTTATACACAGGCTGTCTTTGGAGATGATATTTATTTACTGCTCTCCCCGTCATATACCATTTTAAAATATGATACAAAGGATAGAACATTTACGGATACAGACTTGAAATATGAAGAAACAAGTGCGCTTGAGGAGGCAGCGTTACTTTCTGATTCGTTTGAAGGAACAACAGTAAATCTGCTGGGAGATTTGCTGTTGATCAATAAAGATCGCATGATTGGAAATTTTTCATTTGGAACGAAAGTCAGCTATCTGGACGAAGGAGCCCACGTTATTCATGGCCTTACGAGTTCTGGATTCTATCAAAGAATTTCTCCGGAAGGCAAAATCCTTTTTCGACGTGATATCAGCGAATTGATGGAGAAAAGTTACGTCATTCCGACAGAGTTTCTGGTGTATGATAATGTGGCATATTCACCGGGCAGACGGTTTGTTGTGCGAGATATCCACAGCGGCATGGAAAAAGTGTTTCTAGTTATGGATGAGCCCCAGGCTTCCACAGTAACAAAAGATGGTATCTATACTGCAAACTATACGGACTGCACCATTTATTTTTATCCGTTTGACATCTTTGATCAACCGTCCGACTCTGTATACATGAACGAGTCAGATCTTTTTTTGCTGGCAGA
>CABRZL010000095.1 GCA_902475435.1 uncultured Eubacteriales bacterium
TTCCATAACAGCATTTCGTCCTTCCAGTATATTCTGATTTGGTGTATCTACAAATTTTTGCATAGTACCTCCAATTTTATGTTTACTTATATCAATTTATTATATCATGAAATGGCACAATAGAGCAATAATAAAATCAATGCAAAATTCCTCATAAAAGTTTCGGCACACACAAGAAATGTTGCAAATGCTTACGTTAACAGAAAGTTTACCAATCCGAACTAGCGTTCCCTGTTGTTTTCACGGGAATTCTGTGGTATATTTTAAGAGTCAGGATGCAGCTTTTGCAGCCTGAATTGTCTCAAAGGAGGCGTTCATGTGAACACACCCAACAACCGTGATTCAAAGCGATCATCGGTCAACAATGATAATAAAGGGAATCAAAACAAACCAAAATTTAACACCATTCTTCCTATTGCTGTACTAGCAGTAGTTTTCGTTTTACTCATCAATTTCCTCTACAGCAACTATGCCGCTTCGAGAATGGAAGAAATCAAATATAACGAATTTATAGAGATGCTGGAAAATGGTGAAATTCAGGAAGTTGAGATTCAGAGCGATCGCATTCTCATTCAAACAAAAGAACAGGCCGGCAAACCTGAGGCGGAACAGCAAATCCTTTATACAGGCCTCGTGCCAGACGATGAGCTTGTCCCTCTGCTCAAACAATACGATGTAGAATTTTACAGTAAAATAGTGGATGAAGTTTCTCCTCTAATCTCCATTTTGCTTTCTTACGTCATTCCCTTTGCCGCCATTTATCTTCTGTTCAGCTTTTTAATGCGGAACATAAGCGGAAAAATGGGCGGAAGTATGTCCATCGGTCAGAGCAAAGCAAAAGTCTATATGGAAAAGGAAACCGGCGTAACTTTTGCAGATGTTGCCGGTCAGGACGAAGCCAAAGAGTCCTTACAGGAAATTATTGACTTTTTGCATAATCCACAAAAATACGCTGCCATCGGCGCTAAAATCCCCAAAGGCGCGTTGTTGGTCGGCTCCCCTGGTACAGGCAAAACACTGTTGGCAAAGGCGGTTGCCGGTGAGGCTGGCGTTCCTTTCTTCTTTATTTCCGGTTCCGATTTTGTGGAAATGTTCGTAGGCGTCGGCGCCAGCCGTGTTAGAGATCTGTTTCAGCAAGCCGCGAAACAAGCGCCAGCAATTATTTTTATTGATGAAATTGATGCAATCGGTAAAAGCCGGGATAATCGTCTTGGCAGTAACGACGAGAGAGAACAGACGCTGAATCAGCTGCTATCTGAAATCGACGGCTTTGATTCCTCTAAGGGCGTTGTGATTCTTGCTGCAACAAACCGTCCTGAGATCCTTGACAAGGCATTGCTCCGCGCCGGACGTTTTGATCGTCGTATTATTGTGGACAAGCCAAACCTTGCCGGTCGTCTCCAAACGCTCAAGGTGCATACAAAAAATATCAAGCTTACAGAAGACGTGGATCTGAACCGTATTGCGCAAGTCACTGCCGGCGCTGTGGGCGCAGATCTCGCAAACCTGGTTAACGAGGCCGCTCTAAGAGCGGTTCGGATGGGCCGTCAGGCCGTAAATCAGGAAGATCTTTTGGTCTCTTTCGAAGTCGTTATTGCAGGCACAGAGAAAAAGGGTACAGTCCTCACTGACATGGAAAAGCGGATTGTTTCTTATCACGAGGTCGGTCACGCCCTTGTTGCGGCGCTGCAAAAGCATACCGCTCCGGTACAAAAAATTACGATTGTTCCTCATACTTCCGGCGCATTGGGATATACACTGCAAATGGAAGAAGAAGAAAAGTTCCTGAATTCTAAGGACGAACTAATTGCGGAGCTAAAAACGCTGTTGGCCGGACGCGCTGCAGAAGAAGTTGTTTTTGGCACACAAACAACGGGAGCAGCTAACGATATCGAGAAAGCTACAGATTTGGCACGCCGCATGATTATGCAGTTTGGCATGAGCAAGAAATTTGGTCTTATGGCTTTAGTGACGTCCCAAAGCCAGTATCTCGGCGGACAAAACGCGCTCAATTGTGCGGAATCCACCGCAGCAGAAGCAGATTCTGAGGTTCGTGAACTATTGCAGTCTTGCTATAACGCCGCTATGGATTTGCTTCGTAAAAACAGAGAAGTACTTGATGAAATTGCCCTGTTTTTGTTGAGCAAAGAAACCATTACAGGCGACGAATTTATGGCTTTTTTGAAAAAGCCTGAGGAACTGGCAGAGTCATCTTCTGCAACCACTGCGGACAGTTTCTCCGGCCCGGAAACATCTGTATAAACACACGCTGAAAAGACCGATGTGGTTTATTCCACATCGGTCTAAATTGTATATACGACTTTGTCATACATATCTTTTTTCATCGTTTTCTGATATAATGATACCAAAATACAAACGGAGGATTTTTATTATGATTCAAATCGATTGTTCCCGTTGTATCGGCTGTAAAACGTGCATCAAGGATTGTTTCCCCGGGGCATTAACACTGCTGGAAAACGTCGCAACCTTATCTTCACCGGACAGCTGCATTGGCTGTGGGCACTGTATCGCTGTCTGTCCCAGGGACGCGGTTTCCGACGACAGTCTGCAGATGGACGATATCATGGCCGTAAAACAAAATCCTGTCAATAGCGATAATATGCTGGCACTAATGCGTGCTCGTCGTTCCTGTCGTCATTACAAAAAAGACACTGTCCCAGAACCAGTATGGCGGCTTTTGATTGAAGCGTCCCGTGCATGTCCTACAGCAAAAAATCTGCAAGGAACAAGATATATTGTTGTCACCAAACAAATTCCAAAATTGCTGGACTGCGCTTTATCCACCCTTAGGAAACTTGGTGAGGCACAGCTTTCAGCAGCAAAGGATCCGAATGAAATCAGACGCGCCAAAAATTTTATTCGATGGAACAAGCTCCATCGAGAAGACAAAGATTTTGACCCCTTATTTTTCCATGCACCAATGCTGTTGCTCTTTGTTGCAACCGCAGAAACTGCTTGCGATGCCGCATCCGGTGCCGCTTATGCCGAGTTAATGGCTGCTTCCCTGGGTCTTGGCTGCCTCTACAGTGGTTATTTTACCGCTTGCATTGCAAATAGTCCAGAACTCAAATCGATATTAAACTTAAGCGAAGCAGAACAAGCGATTCGCTGCTTAGTTGTAGGCTACCCGGATATTACATTCAGGAAAACCGATCCAAGAAAAACGCCACAAATCACCATGCTATAATAATCACAGCTTTCGATCAACCGATGATATGTCAATTTTCTCCGGGTATTGATTCTTGATCCAGATCGATATACTCATAGGCTCGATGATAAGCTCCTGTCTCCTCATCTTTGACAACTGTGACACGATGATCCTTAAGCAGTTCTACGATATTATAGGCATCGATCCAGATCTCATTGTTGCTTTCTTTTTGACTTTCATCAAATATCAGTTCAATCCCAAAGTGTAAATGTACCACTTCGATATTGTTTGTGTTTTCCTTATCAGAGTATCCAGTTCTCCCCATAAACCCTATAATATCTCCTGCCTGAACCACATCGCCTTCTTGCAGCCCTGGTGCATATGGTGCGTCTTTTTTGAGATGCGCATAATAATAATACCGCTTTTGATCAAAAGATCGAATTCCAACTCTCCAACCGCCATAGCGATTCCACCCCAAGGCTTCCACTGTACCGCCTTCTACCGCTGCTATGGGCGTTCCCAATGAACCCATCAAATCATTGCCCAGATGTTTCCGTGCATAGCCAAAACTTCGTGCATTTCCAAAGTCTTGACAATGCGAAAATCCCCATCCGGCAGCAATCGGGCAAAAGGCTTTCAAACCATACTCCGTCTTCCATGTTCCCCCAGGCGCACGTATGGCGTAGCTTCCCAACAGGCCGCCCAATACCGCGTCATATGCCTCATAATAGTAATCATAATATTTTTTCTGTTGCCCTAATATATCTGAAACCGATTGCCCCGAGCGGAGGGATTCTGCCGCCTGCTGGACCTGCGTCACCGTCACATTCCCGCCCCCACGCCGTGTTGCCGCCAACGCCAGGATTTCAATCCAGTCCAACTCTGGTTCCTGCCCTTGGGAATCAATATCTATCTGCATTGCGGTTTTTAATGCAGAAACCGGCACATCAAAATCAACCCATTTAATATAGTCCTCCGCCGATACCGGTAACATTAAAAAACATACGCATAAGAAACAAGCAAGTCCTCTGCGAATCATTCCAATCACCTCATGGCATAGTTTATGCCATTTTAAATCGTTTATCTTGGAAAAAATACGAAACGGAGACAACCCCGTCTCCGTTTCAACATTATTCTATTACAAGCCATGCTTGATTTGATTCACTTCCAATCCGGAAAGATTTTGAAACATTTAAGGTTCCATTTTCAATCAATTCCTGAACCATTTCTAACTGTACTCCATATATGGCTAAATCATCTGTAATATTTACAATCTCATAATCTCCAAAATATGTTTCAAGCTCAGTCTGGCCTATCCCGGACACAACAAAAAATTGTCCTGCATAGCCCGCTTCTTCAATCTGCCCCTGTAATGTGCTTTCACTATTACCATCTAAAACAGTCCCCGCCTGTATGGTTCCGCCGCTACTATAGACATCTTCAGGACCATTTGTGACAGATTCCGATGCAACATCCGTATTTTCCGGCGCTTCCAATACTGGTTCTTCTTCCTGTACCTCCGGAACTGTTTCTGTGATTGCCTGTTGGTCAGCAATCTTCTCGCCGTCTCCACTACGAAATTCGGCAACTACTTCAGGGGCGGCTTCTTCCTCCGCAGCATATTCCGTTGAGGTAGATACCGTTCCGGCAGACTGATTCGAATAGCTTATCCCCAACTTTCCTACAACCAAAAGCAGAGCAGCCGCAACAGCCGCCACAATAGTAAACTTTCCACGTTTTATCCAATTTTTAGGGTGATAACGATGTTTTTCCTGATGGATGCTGTTCATAATCGCATGTGTCAAACCCTTTGGCGGCTCTTCCTGGATTTGGCGGATCCCGTTATCAATCGCTCTGTAGCAGTCGTATCGTGCTTTACATTCCGCACAGTTCATCAGATGGACATGCAAAACGGTTTCTTCCTGACCACTGATTTCGCCATCAATACTCCGCATCATCAAATCTACATACTTCTCACAGGACTTCAATGCTGCATGCCCCCTTTCTTAGTCTTAGACGACGGATTTTCTGAAAAGTTCCCTGACAACATACTTCGCATTTTTTCCCGGGCACGAGCAATTCTGGATTTCACAGTCCCTGGATTTAAGTTTAAAGCTTGACCAATTTCGTCGTAACTCATATCTTCAATTGCACGAAGACTAAGCACCATACGATAGTCTACGGGCAAATTTTGTAAAGCTTCATAAACTGTTTGATGATTCTGCATTTCCTCCATAATATATGCAGGATCGAGTTTTTTATCTGCAACAGAGATCTCATACGGTATGCTTTCGTCATCCAACATTGTGAGCGAAACTGCCTGTCTCCGACGTTGCTTGCGTAAATAGTCGATACAGGTATTGCTGGCTATTCGACAAAGCCAGGTAGAAAACTTACTGTCAAACTGAAACAATTCAATTGCATGCCATGCTTTTAAAAACGTCTCCTGCGTCAAGTCAAATGCGTTCTCCCGATCTCCTGTCATGCGAAGCGCAAGGTTATATATTTGCTTTTCATATGTTATAACCAGCTGTTCAAATGCCTCTTCATCCCCTTGACCAGCTCTTTCTATCAAACGTCGTTCTTCCATTCCATCACCTCAAATTTTGCTTCATCTCTCTTGCAACTTTATATATCTCCTCCAGACTGGACACCTGAGAAAATTTCTTTTTATAATAGCCTGAATGAGGTACACCATGCAAGTACCAACAGAGATGTTTCCTGGCTTCTAAACAGGCGATGTGCTCCCCCTTGTCCGACGCCGCCAGCTCAACTTGTTTCAGCGCTATGTCAAATCGTTCAGCCAGTGTTGGCAATTCCCACGCTGGCTCTCCGTTTATTGCCGCACGGGCCTGACGAAAAATAAAAGGATCTCCAAATGCGGCTCTTCCTATCATGATCTGCTCCGGTATACCGAAGAATTCGAACTGCATCTTCTGCACATGCAACGTCCCCGTTTGCAACAACCGGGACATGCACCGCAGCTTTTACAGCGCGAATGATATCCCAATCTGCTCGACCGGAATATAGCTGAACCTTTGTCCGTCCATGGATCGTAATTGCTGCGGCCCCAGCCTTTTCGACTATTTGAGCCAGTTCCACGCAGTTTATGCTGCCTTTATCCCAGCCCTTTCTCATTTTTACCGTTACTGGTACTTTTACGGATTCGGCCACTGCCTGTACAATCTCAGCCGCCAATTCAGGGGACTTCATAAGACCCGCTCCATCGCCTGAATTTGCTATTTTGGGCATCGGACAACCCATATTGATGTCTACAAAATCACAGCCGCTAATCTCCAGTGCAAGCTTAGCGGCCCTCGCCATATAATCAGGATCACTTCCGAAAATTTGGAGTCCGCAAATGCTGCCTTCATTTTTTCTCAAAAGCTGCGTGGTCTTTTTGTCTCCATAGCACAAAGCTTTAGATGAGACCATTTCAGTTACTGTGACATCTGCGCCAAATTCGGCCGCTATGGTACGATATGCCCAATCCGTCACTCCTGCCATTGGTGCCAATATCAATTTAGGCAGTTGGTTTTTCATGCATAGCGCCCCCTCATTTTGCTAGGTACCATAATATCATAAAGTGCATAAAAATTCTACTCTTCGATAAAGAAAGGCCGCATAACCTTGCTCCGGTTATGCGGCCAATGATTATTCTGTATCCGTCACATCAACATAAAGTGTATCAATCGTACATTCTTGTTTAGGATTCTGACTTTCAACGCCTTGACTCTCTTCACTTTGTGCCGGCACCTCTACATCTGGTTCCGGCGTCTCTGCATCTTCTTTTGCAGTTGTCAAATCCAACTCTATACCGGATTCCGTTGCAACCGGCTGCTCACTTTGCTGTTCCTCTGTGTGGAGCTTTTCTAACTCCTCGTTAAGGCGTGCAATTTGCATTTTTGCATCAGATACTTTATCACACCATGGTTGATAATCTTTCATGATGGCCTCTGTCTGCGCCTCATAGTCTCGATAAAATAAACGTCCAAGCTCTAAATATGCTTTTTTTATTTTATCCTCTTCTGAGGCAATGGACAATTTAACA
>CABRZL010000096.1 GCA_902475435.1 uncultured Eubacteriales bacterium
AATTGCAAAAATACCAAATCTGAACCCCCTGTTTTTTGCGCTTTACCCCTGTTATTTTTAGAAGAACGCACATAACTAGTTTTTGCTACTTTTGGCTGTTCTGACGCTCATATTCTATCGGCGCAAGACCGTGCAGGGACGTATGTAGCCGCACATTGTTGTAGAACTCTACATACGCATCCAGCCCTTCTTTAAGGGCACGGAGCGACCGGAACCTATTTGGATCTAGCAAAAACTCTTCCCGCACAGTCCTAAAGAATGCTTCCATTATTGCGTTATCAGTTGGGACGTGAGGGCGGGAAGCCTGGTGATAAATATGGTGTTGGCTATAAAATCGCTCCATCATATAAGAGAAGTATTGCCCTCCATGGTCAGTATGCAGGATCAGGCCGGGCGCTGGTTTACGTTGCGCCACAGCCTTGCGTAGCGTTCCAATTACGAGATTAGTGCTGGCCCGTGGCCCGAGCCTGTGAGACACCACTACCCGTGTAAATTCGTCCAGATACACGCAAAGATAATAATTGTGCTGTTTATACCTAATCATCATTAGATCGCTCGTCCAAACTTGATTTTTCTTTGTCGCTTTGTCTTGACGCAGTTGCGCCTCACTTTTGCGATCCTCCCAAGCCAGGTAAGCGCCAGTTTTCTTTCGATGTCGCTGAACGTACCCAATTCCCAGTTCCCGCATTATTGCGCTCACGGTTTTATCACTGGTCTTGATGCCGCGCTGACGAAGTACCTCCGTTATGCGCCCTGCTCCGTATCGGTGGGCGCTCGCATCGTAGATTGCTAGAATCTCTTCTGCTAGCATTGCCCGGCGGATCTCCTGCTGGCCAGGCTTATCCTTAGCCCGCAAATGGTTGTAGTATGTTCCGCGGTCAACATCCATCGCCTCGCAAATTTCATGCAGACTGTATTGACCATAAATGCTGTCCATAAAGGCATATTTTTCTTTGGGCGTAAGCTCCAGCTCCTTAAGACATTTTTGGCAGATTTCCAACTTGCGAGCTGTCCTGTTGGCTGTCTGCTTGAGGTTGTTAAGCTCATGTGTCATTACGACTTTTATGCTGTGTGGGCTAGTGCGGTATTTGTGACCCCAGTAATAAATAGAGCTCTTGGGTAGTCCATACTGTCGGCTCAGTTCCGTGATCGAGACTCCCTCCTGGTAGAGCCGCGCCAGCCGCTTTTGTTTGTTTTTACTAACCTTTTTGTATTTACTGTTTATTAGGTTTGCCATAAGATTATTATAATGTATTCATAGCTCACTCTCGCCTTCATTTACGGTTTCTCCCGAATCGGCACATTCCGCCGTCGCAAAATTCTCCCGATTGTGGTATAATGGCAACCATAGATTCTAGCGATGGCTGACATCGACATGCCGCTACAATACATGCTTTCTACTTCAACTTTGTCAGTCTCGGTGAGAATTGTTTGTTTTACATTTATTTTGCTGACGAATTTAACATCTTCATCGTAAGGATATTTATTTCCGTTTTTGTCAATCGGTGTCTCGCCTCTATTGAGTCGTTCTAATATTGAGGCGCGGCAATCCCAAGCCATCTTGACTTTTTTTAAGTTTGGTGTTGATATGGGCACCACGTCGTCGCGGACGATATATCGTTCGCGGCGACTTTTTTGTAAAAGTCACCTCTCGCTCATTCTGTCGCGGCTCCTCTCCGAATCGAACCCGCTGCGCTGGGCTTCGATTCGGTTTTTTATTACAGCTCCGGGTATCTTTTTTGTCAACATAACCCACGTCGTCGCGAACTGTGTATTGTTCGCGATGACGTTTTCTTTTTCAAAATAAATACCATGCACTTTGTCGCGCCTTCTTTCTGGCTTGCCCCCAATTGTTCTGAGCTTTGATTCATCTTTTCTTCAAGCTCAAACATTTGATCAGCAAACTCAAATAGAATCCGAATCCATTTCCTTCAGAAAAGGGTTCGGATTCTTTGTTTTCTTGGATCACTACGGAAGAACTGCTTCTGTAGCGGAGTCGGACGGCCCCCGCTCTAAACGGAGAGGCTCACACAAAAACTACAAAACAACCGCCGTTATGGTGTGATCCATAAGCGGCGGCTGACATGATGAAGTCTATAAAATATAATTTTATATCTCCGGTATCAAACATCTCCCAAAAACCTTTCACTGGTTCCATCTACAGTCAATTTCGAATGGTAGTTTGGTTTTACTAATATAAAACCGCATGATCGATACCTACACTGGTCTACATATCATTGCTGAGCAAGCCGGTTTCCAATGCAACCATTTCTCTATTCCTGCAGAAAAACACACTAAGGAAGCCCACACGCTTCATCAACGTGTCTCCTATTTTTCAAATACTTTTGCAACTTCAATCAAATAATTTGTTATAGGAAGGTGCTGGGGACAATGCGCTTCACAACTTTTGAAGCCGATACAGTCTGATGCCCTCCCGTGTTTTTTTGCCATCCCGTCATATCCGGGTTGAATCTTCCAATCGTCATCCGGATATCTGCGTACTTCGTTATACATGGCAAAGTAGTCTGGAATAGCAATTTTTTTCGGACAGTGGGATTCACAATAGCGGCAGCCAGTACAGGGGATGGCAGTCTGTTCTGTAATAATGGCGGCAGCCTGTCGGACAGCATCCAGCTCTTCCTGATTAAGAGGCGGAACGTCTCGGAGGTTATCCATCATTTGCTCCATGGTGTTCATCCCACTGAGAACAGTATCGACTTGCGGAAGGGACTGCACAAATCGCAATGCCCAAGAGGCCATGCTGTAATTTGGATGGATTTTCTTGAATATTGATTCTGCCGCCAAAGGAAGATTTGCTAAAGTTCCTCCTTTCACCGGTTCCATAACTACGATGGATTTTCCGTGCTTTTTCGCAACCTGATAACAATTTCCCGATTCAATCGCCGTACTGTCCCAATCCAGATAGTTGATTTGAAGCTGAACAATATCCACTTCCGGGTGAGATGTCAGAATTTTATCCAGAAGATCTGCACTATCGTGGTAAGAAAAACCGATTTTCTTTGTCTTTCCAATTTTCTTCAATTCCCGAAGGAAAGCAAATTCATCGTACTTTTCACATATTTCATAATTCTCCTGGTTCAACCAGTGAAGTAGATATATATCAAAAAAATCTACACCGCACCGATCCAACTGCTCGTTAAAATAACGGAAACAATCCTTGTGAGAAGTCACTTTCCAGGAAGGAAGTTTATCCGCAAGACAAAAGGATTCCCTCGAATGGCGTTCCACCACGGATTTTCGGATTGCCTCCTCACTCTTGCCATCCAGATAGGTATAGGCAGTGTCAAAATAGGTGCCACCATGGGACAGAAACGCATCAACCATCTGATTCAGCAATGGATAGTCAATGTCTTCACCATCCTGGGGAAGTCTGAGGAAGCCGAACCCCAGCTTATTCATCGAATCTCCCTCCCTGCATCAAAGGCTTTTTGCATCGCCGGATTGCCCTGAATGGTTCCTGCGACAGTCACACCGCCACCAAAGATGACACCGGAAAAATGCGATTTGGGAAAACAGGCAATCCAGCCCTCCAAACCGCTGGCAGCACGTGCCCAGACCTCGTCGCCGTCCTCTGCAGCAGTCGCGATGAAGTAGACATTCCGGAAAGCGTAATCAGAAGCGTACAATGGATTTGCCCGATCCAACAATGTTTTCATCTGACCGCACATCTCATAGTAGTAAATCGGCGTGGCGAACACCAACACATCGGCATACGACATCTTTTCTTGGATAATTTTATCCGCATCGTCATGGATTACACAGCGATTCGTCTTCTGGCAGGCCAGGCAACCGCGACAAAACTGAATGTCCTTTCCAATCAGGCTGACTTTCTCAACCTCATGTCCAGCCTCTCTTGCCCCCTTGGCAAATTCCTCGGCCAATGCATCAGAATTGCTGTCCTTGCGTGGACTTGTTGAAATGACCAATACTCTCTTACTCACAATAAGTACCTCTTTTTATAAAAACTTTCCGAAGCTATACAGTTCGCCCCATTTTCCTTCGATTAGCATGAAACGAAATACTTCTCAAAAAATTCTTCCATTCTATCAAAAGGAATCACATCGACCCGATCGTAGAGATCTGTATGCACTGCGCCGGGAATGATAATCAGTTGCTTATTCTCTGTATAGGGATTATCTTTTACCATATTAGCAAAGGCATCTTTGGAAAAGTAGCAGGAGTGGGCTTTTTCACCATGGATCATCAGAACTGCACTGCGGATTTCATTGCTGTATTGCAAAATAGGCTGATTGATAAAAGACATGGTGCCAATAGTATTCCAGCCCTCGTTGGAGTTCAGGGAACGGACATGGTATCCGCGCGCCGTCTTATAATAGGCGCTGTAGTCCTTTACGTAAAACGGAACGTTTTCCGGTGCGGGATAGGGCAGACAGCCTCCGGCACGAGAGTACACACCGTTTCTGTACTCTTCTGTACGGGTAGCGTTTAACGCCTTTTTCGTCTCATAACGAGCATCCGGACTGTCCGCCTCATCAAAATAGCCATTGGCGTTCACTCTGCTCATATCATACATGGTGGAGGTCACTGTTGCTTTAATTCGTGTATCTAAGGTTGCTGCATTCAGCGCCATACCGCCCCAACCACAGATGCCAATGATGCCAATTTTCTCTGGGTCTACGTTGTCCTGCACAGAAAGGAAATCCACTGCAGCCTGAAAATCCTCGGTGTTTATATCCGGAGAGGCCATATAACGAGGCGTTCCGCCACTCTCCCCGGTAAAAGACGGGTCAAAAGCTATCGTCAAAAAGCCACGCTCTGCCATGGTCTGCGCATATAAGCCGGATGCCTGCTCTTTCACTGCGCCAAACGGACCGGAAACGGCAATTGCAGCCAGTCTGCCTTCTGCATGTTTGGGTGTGTACATATCCGCTGCCAGCGTAATACCGTAGCGGTTGACAAATGTTACTTTCCTATGGTTTACTTTATTACTTTTTGGAAACGTTTTGTCCCACTCTTGGGTCAACGTCAATTTTTCTGTTTTCATCATAATGGAATTCCTCCTAAATTATCTTAATCAGTTTTGCCGGAATACCGCCATATACGGTGTTTTCCGGTACATCTCCAGTGACAACGGCCCCGGCAGCAATAACCGCACCATCTCCGATAGTTACCCCCTTACAGATCGTGGCGTTTGCGCCAATCCACACATTTTTTCCAATGTGAATGGGCGCCGGTATCACATTTCCGCGTTGATTGGGAGACAAACTATGGTCCAGCGTGGCAATTACCACATTGTGCCCGATCAGAGCGCCATCCTCAATGGTCACGCCCCCTTGGTCTTGAACTTTAACTCCCGAGTTAAAAAATACATTCTTCCCAATTTTTAAATTCTTTCCGCAATCTGTGTAGAACGGCGGGAACAACGAAAACGTATCATCTACCTGCCGCCCTGTGATTTGCCGCATGAGTGTAATAATCTCTTCGGCAGTATGGTAGTTACTATTCAGTTCAGTAGTCAGCCGAATAGCCTCTTGAGAAAGTCGATGCATATACTGATGCACCTCGGAACCGGCGACTACCTCTTTACCGCTATCCATATAGTGCAAAAACTCAACTAATTCCAACTTGTTTTCACCCCTTAAAATAATAAAACAAAAAAGAGAGAATATCAAATTGTTATAAGTTATAGTTAATCATTCTTGAAAGGAATATCTAGGCACGGTATAATCAAACCGCTATGAAAGGAGAAATATCAAATGGAATTGCGAGTATTGCGGTATTTTGTGGAGGCGGCCAGAGAAAAAAGCATGACGAATGCTGCATTAAAACTTCATGTGACCCAGCCTACTTTATCCAAACAAATCAAAGAATTAGAGAGGGAGCTGGGGCAACGGCTATTCATCCGCGGAAACTACAACATTCATCTTACGCCAGAAGGTGAAATACTTTATAAACGTGCGATAGATATTCTGGAAATGGTGGACTTAACGGCGTCGGAATTTGCCTCCATGCACGAATTTAATGGTGGAAACCTGTATCTAGGCTGTGCAGAATCAGACGGAATTGCTTTACTGGCAAAAATCGCAAAGAAGCTTCGTTCCGAATATAATAATCTGCACTTCCATCTATATAGTGGAAATGCAGAGACAGTGTGTGAACGACTGGATAAAGGGCTGCTGGATTTTGCAGTTGTGGTACAAAACATAGACCTATCCAAATATGCATATTTAAATTTACCTGTCACAGATACATGGGGTGTAATTATGCGGAAAGACAGCCCTATGGTATTTAAAACGGCCATTTCCATAGAGGAATTGACAAAGCTGCCTCTGATTGTATCCAGACAAGGCGCAACTAACGAAATGCCGGAATGGCTGCAAAAGAACTATGACCGGCTCAATATCGTTGCAACTTACGATCTGATCTTTAACGCCTCAATCTTGGTGCGGGAAGGGCTGGGTTATGCACTGGGCTTTGATAAGCTGGTCAATACAGGAGTAGAAAGTGTTCTGTGTTTTCGGCCGGTTATTCCAACCATCACCTCTCCCATGCGGCTAATCTGGAGAAAGGATCAGCAGCCCTCCAGGACTGCTGAATTATTTCTCAAAGAAGTAAGGCACATTTGTAGATAAACGTTTTACCGGCTGTCGACATCATCAAAGTAAAAATGGCATTGCTCACAAATAAACAGGCTATGATCTCCTCTGCAATGCTCTTTTAAGCTCCTACAAATGTCTCTACAGAAATGCTTGTCTGCATTTCTTGGCCACTAAAATCATGACAGCCTCCCTGTATTTTACACTAAATTTTATACTAAAGCCCGTATTATTGAATAGATTTTCCGAGTTCATAGGCTTCTTGAATTTCGGGCTTTCCTTGGATGTCACCCACCCTCATGTTCCCGCCGGCAAGAACATGGCCGAGATTTTTCCAACGTAAATGCTCCATCAGGTGATCGTAATACGTAAGCACATCCTCAAAGCCGTGGCCCTCTGCCGCCATCAGGAGGGCAGCAGCCCTATCATGTCCTCTGAGAAGGTTGCCGTCGCCTTCTTCCAGCGCAAACAAACGGTCAATAGCAGTTCTAATTTGACCGCTCATATTCCAGTAATATAAAGGTGTCGCCAACACAATTACGTCGCATTCCTTTACGGCCGGATAGATTTTGTCCATATCATCTTTTTGAACGCAGGGACATTCCCGACTACTGTGACCGCCAAAGCATCCTT